>NZ_CAXBDC010000168.1:0-5719 GCF_963974195.1 uncultured Nisaea sp. | reverse complement strand
TCGGCCTTTTCCTTGCCGATCATGACAGTTTGCCTATACTCCCGCGCCGTTGGTGGTGCAGCGGCCCGATTGCCGCGCCTCCGCTTGTGTTTCACGGGCCCCGCCGGGCCCTCTACCGTCAAGGCGAACCCATGTCCGAGAGCGTCAAAAAAGTTGTGCTGGCCTATTCCGGCGGCCTGGATACCTCCGTCATCCTGCGCTGGCTGCAGGATACCTATAACTGTGAGGTGGTGACCTTCACCGCCGATCTGGGGCAGGGAGAGGATGTCGAGCCGGCGCGTGAAAAGGCCCGCATGATGGGCATCAAGGAAATCTATGTCGAGGATGTGCGCGAGGAATTCGTGCGCGACTATGTTTTTCCGATGTTTCGCGCCAACGCACTCTATGAAGGCACCTATCTGCTCGGCACCTCGATCGCCCGGCCGCTGATCTCCAAGCGCCAGATCGAAATCGCCAAGGAAGTCGGCGCGGATGCCGTCTCCCACGGCGCGACGGGCAAGGGTAACGACCAGGTCCGTTTCGAGCTCAGCTATTACGCGCTGCAACCGGACATCAAGATCATCGCCCCGTGGCGGGAATGGGATCTCACGTCCCGCACCAGGCTGATCGAGTTTGCCGAGAAGCACCAGATTCCGATCGCCAAGGACAAGCGCGGCGAAGCGCCGTTCTCCGTCGATGCGAACCTGCTGCACTCCTCCTCCGAGGGCAAGGTGCTGGAAGATCCGTGGAAGAGCCCGGAAGAATATGTCTTCCAGCGCACCGTTTCCCCGGAAAAGGCGCCGGACAAGGCGACCGAGATCGAGATCGATTTCGAGCATGGCGATCCGGTGGCGATCAATGGCGAGCGTATGTCGCCGGCAACGCTGCTGACCGCGCTGAACGAATATGGCGGCAGCAACGGCATCGGCCGTCTCGATCTGGTGGAGAACCGTTTCGTCGGCATGAAGAACCGGGGCGTTTACGAGACCCCGGGCGGCACCATCATGCACCATGCCCATCGGGCGATGGAAAGCCTGACGCTTGATCGTGGCATGGCGCATCTCAAGGACGAGATGATGCCGCGCTATGCCGAGCTGATCTATAACGGCTTCTGGTTCTCGCCGGAGCGCGAGATGATGCAGGCCGCGATCGATCACAGCCAGCGCAACGTCACCGGTACCGTGCGGATGAAGCTCTACAAGGGCAATGTCACCTGCACCGGCCGCAAGGCGGATCGCAGCCTCTATTCCGAGGATATCGTGACCTTCGAGGAAGGCTCCGGCACCTACGATCACAAGGATGCCGCCGGATTCATCAAGCTGAACGCCCTGCGTCTGCGCCTGAACAAGATGCTGCAGGGATAGCCGGTCCATTCCCTGTCGTCATCCCGATGAAAATCGGGATCCACGGATGGCGCGTATCGCCTTATGATCCATGGATCCCGGATTGGATCCGGGGTGACGGACAGGGAGAGCCAAATGACCGGTTTGATCTTCTCGGAAGAGGTTGAAACGGCTTTCGCCGAGGGCCGTCCGGTTGTGGCGCTTGAAAGCACCATTCTGACTCACGGCCTGCCAAAGCCGGACAATCTTCATATCGGCCGGGAGATTGAGGCGGAAGTCCGGGCTGCCGGGGCCGTTCCGGCGACCATCGCCGTGCTGGACGGCACCGTCCGCATCGGACTTTCGACGCCAGATCTGGTCCGGCTGTGTTCGACTGACGGGGTTGTGAAGCTTTCCCGCCGCGACCTTGGTGTGGCCCTTTCCCAAGGCTGGACCGGGGGCACGACGGTTGCCGCCACCATGATCCTCGCCGTCAGAGCCGGGATTGAGGTCTTTGCCACTGGCGGGATCGGCGGGGTGCATCGTGGGGCGGAACTGGATTTCGACATCTCCGCCGATCTGGATGAGCTGGCCCGGACGCCGGTGATGGTGATCTCCGCCGGGGCGAAATCCATTCTCGATCTGCCGAAGACACTGGAAGTGCTGGAGACGAAGGGCGTGCCGGTGATCGGTTATGGCACCGACGAGTTTCCGGCCTTCTTCTGCCGCGCCAGCGGGTTGCGCGTGCCGCTGCGGCTCGACAGCCCTGAAGAGATTGCAGCCGCCTGGCGTGCCGGACGGGATCTGGGCCTTGAGGCCGGCATGCTGATCGCCAATCCCGTCCCGGAAGAGCATGCGCTGGACCGGGCGGCGATGGAACGGATCATCGATGACGCCCTGTTCGAGGCAAAACGGACGGGCACCAATGGTAAGCAGGTGACGCCCTATCTTCTGGAGCAAATCCGTGCCGCGACGGGCGGCGCGAGTCTCACGGTCAATATCGAACTTGTCCGTTCGAATGCCCGCCTCGGGGCCGGAATCGCGGAGGCCTTGTTCAGGAGGCCTTTGCGTGGGCGCGTATAACCACAAAGCTGATCTGCGTCAAAATCACACATTGTTGCGCTGCACAATTCTTGACACAAAAGAGCCGCGACCAGCGGGACCGGTCGGGGCAACGGAGCATGTTTTCTGTTGCGCTGCCTGCTGGGATGACGTTCCAGGCTCGCTGCCAATACAAATCCCGAGGTAATTCCTGTGCAGAAATTGCTCTACACGATCCCAGTTATCGGATGGTGCCTTCGCGATCTGAAAACCGGTGGTGAGTCAGCTTTCACTTACTTTCTGATTAATTGCGGATTGCTCTGGATCCTGTCGGCGGCGTTCTTTGGCTACCCGGGTATCATCATCCCGGCGCTTTGTGCTGTGCCGGTGATGTTCGTGCTGCTGATCCTGCTGACCAGAGGCCGTTACGAGGTTGAGTGACCCGGTCGGCATTCACGCTCAGAGCGGTACAGCGCTGACACCCGTGATGTAGGGATGGGCGCCGTGCAGGACGGCCCATAGCAGCAGGCCGCCGCCGAGGCGGAGCCAGCCAATACCCTTCCAGTCGAGCCTGGTCCGGCCCTCCAGAATGGCCCGGAAAGGCAGCACGGAGGTGGTGAGCTCGAAAGGTGCCCATTTGGCGCCGAATTCTGCACGCTTCTTGGCATCGATCTTCACCATGCCGCCGAAAGCCAGCACCGCGATCCCGCCGAACAGCATCATCGAGGCCGCATCGCCACGCACGCTGAGGTGCGCAAGCGCCCAGAGGCCGATGGCCATCATCACAGGGTGCCGTGTCACGGTCAGGATGCCGCGCAACAGATGCGGCTCGTCATAGCCTTCTTCGGTCATCATTGCCGTCGGGCTGAAGGGGCTGTATCCGCAAACCAGCAGGATTGTGGCGAGCGGCATGACGATATTAGGGATCCAGCGGGTCCAGAGCGGCGGCGCCCAGAGAGCCAGATAAGGCGCATCGCCGTAGGCCAGCAGCATCCAGACCATGGCGACACCGGCGGCAAGCGAGAACAGTCCCCTGAACCTGTTGATGCCGATCTGTTCGATCAATGTGGCGCGAATACTTGGCCAGCCGAGCAGGAAATGCCCGCCGACAAAGGTTACGACGGCCGCGAAAAGTGCGTCCAGGCTTCCAGTCATACCGCTCCCCAAAGCAGGTGGTCCGCGAGGCGCCCGACTCTTGCTGTGGACGGGTGGCCGGATTCAGGTCATCACAGGGCATATAAGTGTAGCCGCTCTGGATGCAAAGATGGATGACGAAAGCCTGACAAAGCTGATGCGGGAGATGCTTGGCTCCGCCGTGGGAGACGGACGGCTGTCTCCGAACCAGATCGGTATTGCCGCTGGCGGCGATCCAGCCGGGCCGAAACCGGCCTGGCGCGCGCTGCTGCGGCAGATCGAGCGTGTCGCGGTGGTACTGGAAGCAGAAGGCACATTGGTGTCGTTGCGCAAGGGCAAGCCGGTCCCGCTGGCCGAGGCGAGGGGGGTGATCCGGTACGCTGCCGCGCCCGGAGCGACACCCACCTCCGGGGCTTAAAAGGCCCGAATCAGAGTTCCGGCATATCCCAGCCGCGGCGGCGGCAGGCGGCCTCGACCGTGTTGCGCAGCAGACAGGCGATGGTCATCGGGCCGACGCCTCCCGGCACCGGGGTGATGGCGCCAGCGACTTCGGAAGCGCTGGCGAAATCGACATCGCCGACCAGCCGGGTTTTACCTTCGCCTTTCTCGGGCGCGTCGATCCGGTTGATGCCGACATCGATCACGGTCGCGCCCGGCTTCACCCAGTCTCCCTTGACCATCTCCGGACGCCCGACAGCAGCCACCAGAATATCGGCCCGGCGGCATTCCGCGGGCAGATCTTTTGTCCGGGAATGGGTGACGGTGACGGTGCAGCTCTCGCGCAGCAGCAGGGCGGCCATCGGTTTGCCGACGATGTTGGAGCGGCCGACGATAACCGCGTGCTTGCCGGTCAGATCGCCCAACTGGTCGCGCAGCAGCAACAGACAGCCGAGCGGGGTGCAGGGCACCAGCGCGTCGCCACCGGTGGCCAGACGGCCGGCATTGATTACATGAAAGCCGTCCACGTCTTTTTCAGGTGTGATGGTATCGAGCACGGCCTGGGCGTCGATGTGATCGGGCAGGGGAAGCTGCACCAGAATACCGTCGACGGCCGGATCGGCGTTCAGATCGGCGATCAGCTTCAGCAGGCTCTCCTGGCTCGTCGAGGCATCGAGCTTGTGCTCGAACGACGCCATGCCGCTTTCGGTCGTCTGCTTGCCCTTGTTGCGGACATAGACCTGACTTGCCGGATCCTCACCGACCAGCACCACGGCAAGGCCTGGAACGGCGCCGTGTTTGCTTTTCAGATCCGCGATGGCGGTGCCGATGCGGTCCCGCAATCCGGCCGCGAAGGCCTTTCCGTCGATCAGTGCGGCAGTGCCCATGGGGTCAGTTCCCTCTAGTGTGCGGGCTCGTGTTGCGTGAGCCAGTGTTTCAGTTGTGCCGCCAGGGCTGTTCCGTCCCCCGCGATCAGCAGGATCTTGCGCCGCTGTGTTGCACCGGAGCGGATATCGATGCTGCTTTTCGGTAGTTTCCAGCTTTTCGCCAGCATCTTGATCAGGGCCTTGTTAGCGCGGCCATTTTCGGGAGCTGAGGTGACCGTGGCTGTCAGCCATGCGACCTGTTCCGCATCTGGTGCGACACCGCCGATCCCGTCGCGGGACGCATTGGGCGTCAGACGCACGCGCAGGCGCAGGCCGTCAGGCGTGGCTTCATAGGGCAGGGCGGTCATCCGGCCCGGCGTCTTAGCCGAGATATTCCCACATCAGACTGCGCAGAAAACTCAGGCCCAGGACCAGGACAATCGGTGAAATATCAAGACCACCAAGGTTGGGCAGGATGTTTCGGATCGGCCGCAGCAATGGTTCCGTCACGCGGTAAAGGAAATCCATCACCAGATAGACAAAGCGATTCTGCGCATTGATCACGTTGAACTGCACCAGCCATCCCATGATGATGAAGATGAAGAGCGCGTAGATATAGAGCTGGATGACTGTACTAACGAGATTCAGCAACGACAGCATGTGCGAGTTTCCGTCCTTCGGGGTGTTCGGCGCAACGGACCGTACCGTCCGGCCGCGCGCACGGCAAGCTCTTGGCGCAGCTCACTTTCGCTCTGCTTATATGGGACGGTTGCGGTGTATTGCAAAGCCGCAGATCGAAGGTGCTTTGCCCTTGCCAAGCACACGGCCTTCGATTATCTGTCAGCAGCTTGTCGGCAATACATATTGCCTGGCATCGGTGGGGCCGTAGCTCAGCTGGGAGAGCGTCGCGTTCGCAATGCGAAGGTCGGGAGTTCGATC
>NZ_CAXBDC010000167.1:0-5737 GCF_963974195.1 uncultured Nisaea sp. | reverse complement strand
TACGCGGCATGATGCCCGGCGCTTTGACTTCAACGCGCTTGCGCTCGACATTTTCGAGCGGGCCCTTGCCGTCGATCGGGTTACCGAGACCGTCGACCACGCGGCCGAGCAGGCTCTTGCCGACCGGAACGTCCACGATGGAACCGGTCCGCTTGACGGTGTCGCCTTCCTTGATCGAACGGTCGTCACCGAAAATAACGATACCGACATTGTCGTCTTCAAGGTTCAGCGCCATGCCCCGGATACCGCCCGGGAATTCAACCATCTCACCAGCCTGGACCTTGTCCAGACCATAAACACGGGCGATACCGTCACCGACGGAGAGAACCTGGCCTACCTCGGCCACCTCAGCTTCGGTACCGAAATTCGCGATCTGTTCCTTCAGGATCGAAGAAATCTCAGCGGCGCGGATATCCATCAGCCAACACCTTTCATGGCAAGCTGCAGACGCTGCAGCTTGGAACGGATTGAGTTGTCGACCATGCGCGAACCGACGCGCACGATGAGCCCGCCGATCAAAGCCGGATCGACGGAGAGATTAAGGGAGACCTTCTGACCGAGAACCTTTTTCAGGGCCTCGGTAATGTCGGAAAGCTGAGTCTCGCTCAACTCGACGGCAGAGGTCACATCGGCTGTCATCTCACCGCGGCGTGCGGCAAGTTCAGCCAGAAAAGCAGTGATCATTGAGTTCAGCGCGAACAGCCGACGGTTCGATGCAACGGTGCCGAGGAATTTCTGGGTCAGCGCATGCGCTCCCATCTTTTCCAGCACCGCTTCAATACCGCGCGTCTGCTCAGCCCGGCTCAAAACCGGGGAACGCACCAAGCGCGAGAGGTCCGGGCTTTCGATCAGAGCCTGCCGCAGGGACTTCAAATCCCCCGCAACGGCATCCAAAGCCTTTTCCCCTTCCGCCAGCTCATAGAGGGCGGAAGCATATCTTCCGGCCAAGCCTGTCGTTTCGGAAGCCACCAGGGAACGCCTCATTCCAGAGATTACCGCCGTTTACCGGGCACCGTTTCGGAAGCGCACCGTTTATCGACGAATATTGACCACAAAAACCCTCGCCAGCGGCAGTTTCCGCCAAGCGCGGCGGTTCTCTAGCATAGAGGTTCAGACCGTGCAAGCAGTGGGTTGCTGCTTCTCGCAGGGCGGGTGACACAACCCGCAAGGTGGCGACCCTCAGAGAAAACTGTAAGGATCGATATCCACCGCGACACGAACAGCGGAAGGAACCTCGACGCGGCCCAGCCAACCACGCAAAACCGCCTGGATATTCACGTCGCGCCGGGTCTTGATCAGCAGCCGCCGCCGATGCCTCCCGCGCAGCAGGGCCAGCGGAGCCGGCGCGGGGCCAAGCACGGAGACACCGTCGAAATCCGGCGCCGCCCGGCCGATCCGGCTGGCCACCATATCCGCCTGATTGGCATCCGCCGCACTGACGATGATCGCGGCAAGGCGACCGAAAGGCGGCATGCCCTGTTGCTCCCGCGCCGTTGCCTCTTCGGCAAGAAAGCCGTCACGATCCCACGCCGCGATCGCTTTCAGCACCGGATTTTCCGGCTGATGGGTTTGCAGCAGCACCCGGCCCGAATGTTCCGCCCGCCCGGCCCGCCCGGCCACCTGATGCAACAGCTGATAGGTCCGCTCCGACGCCCGCAGATCTCCACCGGCAAGGCCGAGATCCGCATCGACCACGCCGACCACCGTCAATTTCGGGAAATGATACCCCTTGGCCACTATCTGCGTGCCGAGCAGGATATCCACCTCTCCCGCCCGCACGCTGCGGACGAACTCCGCCGCCGCCGTGGGTCCTTGCAGAGTATCGCTTGAGACAATCTGGAACCGGGCGTCGGGGAAGATCGCCGCGACCTCCTCCGCCATCCGCTCCACGCCGGGGCCACTGGCGACGAAACTGTCTTCGGCAGCGCATTCGGGGCAGGTTTTCGGCAGGCGCTCGCTATGGCCGCAATGATGACATTGCAACCGGCCCAACAAGCGGTGCTCGACCAGCCAGGCGGAGCAGCTGGGGCATTCCAGCCGGTGCCCGCAGGCCCGGCAGAGCGTGAGCGGCGCATAGCCACGACGATTGAGGAAGACCAGCGACTGCTCGCCCGCGGCCAGCGCGCCCGTCATCGCATCGATCAACGGCTGGGACAGCCACCGCCCCCGCACCGGCTGATGACGGCGCAAATCGACCAGTTCCACCGACGGCAGGGTCGCCACACCGTGCCGGGCGGTCAGACGAAGCTGGCTGTAGCGGCCATTCTCGACATTGCGCATGGTTTCCAGCGCGGGTGTCGCGGAGACAAGCACGACCGGACACGGGGTCAGGCTGGCCCGGACCACGGCCATGTCCCGGCCGTGATAGATCACCCCTTCCTCCTGCTTGTAGGCGGATTCATGCTCCTCATCGACCACGATCAGGCCGAGATTGGGGAACGGCAGATAGAGAGCCGACCGGGCACCGACCAGCACCCGGACCTTGCCTTCGCCGACCTGGCGCCAGGTATGCCGGCGGCGGCGCGGCTTCAGCTCTGAATGCCATTCCGCCGGACGCACGCCGAAACGCGCCTCGAACCGGTTCAGCCATTCCGCCGAGAGCGCGATTTCCGGCAGCAGCACCAGCACCTGCTTGCCCATGCGCAGCGCGGTCGAAACCGCCTCGAAATAAACCTCTGTCTTGCCCGCCCCGGTCTCGCCATCAAGCAGAATGGGGGCAAAGCTCTCGGCACTGACCGCCTCGCACAGAGCGTCCGCCGCCTCCTGCTGCTCGCCGGAAAGGGGCGTTATTCTCGGCAGCTCCGGATCGGGTTCGGGAAAAGGCGTATCCGCGGGCAGGGCAACGCTCGCCAGCCCGCCAGCCTCCGCCAATCCTTTGACAACGGATGTGCCGACCCCGGCTTCATCCGCTATCTCCCGTACCGTGCGCGGCGGGCCACCAGACAGCAGCTCCACCACCCGACGCCGTTCCGGTGTCAACCGCAGCCCAAGCGCCTCCACGGCCTCGGCACCACCGGACAGCGCGGCATAGGCCGTCACGGGTTTTGCCGGCTCGAACGCATCGGGCACGCTGATCGCCATGCGCAGCACCGCGCCCTGGGCCGTCAGCGTATAGGACGCGGTCCAGTCCACCAGCTTCAGCACGGCTTCCGGCAGCGGCGCCACGGGCAGGGCGCGAATCACCGGTTTCAGGCGGCTCCGCGCCACCTGTCCGCCTTCCGGATCCTCCGGCACATCCAGAGCCCACACCACCCCCGTGGTCCGGCGGTTTCCAAGCGGCACCTCGACAATACTGCCGCAGTGCAGCGCCATTTCCGCGTCCGCCAGATAGTCGTAGGGACCAGCCAGCGGCAGCGGAATCAACACCTGGATACGGCGGGACTCATCGGGGAAAAGATCGGACATGCGCCGGAGTGTGGCGAGGTGTCCCTTACTCCGCAAGGTCTCGGCATGTGCGCGCGGCAATTACGGTATTTCGGCTGTTCCGAAGTGAAGCGATCCGCCGATTCCGCCTTGATATGTTACAGCCGTAACATTATGAAAGTTCCATGGTATCCATCTCATGGCTTCTGTTCACATACAAGGTCCCGCCGGAGCCCGCAGCGAAGCGGATTGCCCTCTGGCGACGCCTTAAAGGTTTGGGCGCGGTTTACCTGCAGAACGGCGTCTGCCTGCTGCCCAGGACCGACGAGCATCTCCGGCGGCTGAAAATGCTCGAGAACGAAGTCGCCCTGATGGATGGCGAGTCCGTTCTGCTCGAGACCGCTGCTCTCGATAGCGGGCAGGAAGAGAAGGTCATCGCCCGGTTCAAGGCGGACCGCGATGCCGCCTATGGCGAGTTTCTCGGCCGCTGCGCGGATTTCGAAGCCGAAATCGCCAAGGAACGGGCCGCCAACAAATTTACATATGCGGAACTTGAGGAAGAGGATACCGACCTCAAGAAACTCCAGGGCTGGCTCGAGAAGATCGGCAAGCTCGATTTTTACGGCGCCACGCTGGCCGAAGAAGCAGCGGCACGCCTGCGCGATTGCGAGGCACTGCTGGACGCCTATGCAAGGGACGTCTTTGACGCCCAGGATGAAAACCGGTGACGGAAACGGATAAGCCGCAACCGGCTCGCCAGCGTGTCCCGGCCGGTATCTGGGCTCTCGGTTTCGTCTCCATGCTGATGGATATCTCCTCGGAGATGATCCACGCCCTGTTGCCGGTCTATATGGTGGCTGTGCTCGGTACCTCGATGATGACCGTGGGGATCATCGAAGGCGTTGCAGAGGCTACGGCGGCAATCGTCAAGGTTTTCTCCGGCGCCCTCAGCGACTGGCTGGGCAGGCGCAAGATCCTGGCTGTCATCGGCTATGGCCTTGCCGCCATCACGAAACCGGTCTTCCCGATGGCCGCCTCCATCGGCTGGCTTATCGGCGCACGGTTTGTCGACCGGATCGGCAAGGGCATTCGCGGTGCCCCGCGCGATGCACTGGTCGCCGACCTGGCTCCGGCAGAATTGCGCGGGACGAGTTTCGGCCTGCGTCAGTCGCTCGACACGATCGGCGCCTTCACGGGCCCGCTTCTGGCGATCTTCCTGATGTGGCTGACGGCCGATCATTTCCAGACCGTGTTCTGGATTGCCGTGATTCCCGCTTTTCTTTCCGTCGGCGTCCTCCTCGTCGCGGTGAAGGAGCCCCGGCCCGCTCCAGTACACCGGCACATACGCATGCCGCTGCATCGCGATGAATTACGGCGGCTGGGGCCACGTTACTGGCGGGTGGTCATGATCGCCGCATGCTTCACCCTGGCCCGCTTCAGCGAAGCCTTCCTGATCCTGCGGGCACAATCGATCGGCCTGCCGCTGACAATGGTCCCGCTGGTGCTGGTGATCATGAGCTTCGCCTATTCGCTGTCCGCATACCCGATCGGCTGGCTGTCGGACCGGGTGAACCGCATCACCCTGCTGGCTCTCGGCCTGGCCGTGCTGTTCGTGGCGGATCTCGTCCTCGCCTTCACTTCCGGGCTTGCCGGACTGGGCGTCGGCGTCGCGCTTTGGGGACTGCATATGGGGTGCACCCAGGGACTCCTGGCGACTCTGGTCGCGGACACCGCGCCGGCAGAGCTGCGCGGGACGGCATTCGGCATGTTCAATCTGGTCACCGGCATTGCCCTGCTAGCCGCCAGCATCCTCGCGGGAGCCCTTTGGGACATAACCGGACCGCAGGGGACATTCCTTGCGGGCGCCGGCTTCACGATGCTGACCCTGACAGGCCTGCTCGCCTATCGCCATCGCCTGGGCAGACCTGCAACACCGGATTGCTAATCGCCACGAAACAGATCCGCCAGCCAGGCTGAAACGGCTCCGATTGCCGCCGCATTCGGCTGCCGGGCATGGGACAGCAGCCAGACCTCCCGTTCCGGCAAGGGCTCGGCCTCTGTGACAGCGATAGCCGCAAGCCGATGGTCCCGTTCGGCGATCATGGCAGGGAGGATCGAGCATCCCGTTCCGGCAGCGATCGCTTCCAGAGCGGTTTCCGCATCGCCTACCCGCAAGCCGCCCGCAGCTTGCCCATCCCGGCGCGCTCTGCGTTCAAGCCACCGGGCATGCGGCAAATGCGCCATGGCATCCTCGAAAAGAATCCAGGAAGGCGTCCCGCCAGCCGCTTCGGATGCCGGACCGTAGACGCCATACCGCAGGGCACCGAGCTTGCGCGCTTTCACGGCATGTTCAGATTGTTTCATACCTGCAGGC
>NZ_CAXBDC010000166.1:0-6141 GCF_963974195.1 uncultured Nisaea sp. | reverse complement strand
TTCAAGCTGATCGCGGGCAACCAGGGCCGGCGGGAAATCGGCGACATAGGCCTTCATTTCCGGCGTTTCCCAGGTATCCGGACGCGGCGCGACATAACCGGTCGCAATGGTCCATTTGGCTGCCTGCTTCGGTGCGGTGATCCACTTGATGAAGTCGAGGGATGCCGCCTTCTGCGCGTCCGTCGAGTCCTTGAAGATGTAGAAGTTACCGCCGCCGGTCGGCGCGCCACGGCGCTTGTTGGCCGGAAGCATGGCCACACCGAAATCGAACGGCGCATTGGCGCGGACGTTGGTCAGGTTGCCGGTTGTGGTCCACATGATGGCGGACTCACCCTCGAAGAAGGCCTTCGGGGTGGCGCCCCACTCGATGATGCCCGGTGCCATGACTTTGTGCTTGGCGCTGAGATCGACGAGATACTTCAATGCCTCGATGACTTTCGGGTCGGAGAAGTTGGTCTTGTTGCCGTCGCTGTTGGCCAGGATGACGTCATTCTCGGTGGTCAGGCCCTGGAACAGCCAGTAGGGGAAGCCGGAACTCGGAATGCGCACACCCCACTGGGTGACGTTTCCTGCGGCGTCCTTGACGGTGAGCTTCTTGCCGAACTCAACCAGCTCGTTCCAGGTTGCCGGCGGGATGTTCGGGTCGAGACCGGCTTTCTTGAAGGCTTCCTTGTTCCAGTACATCACCGGAGTGGAGCGCTGGAACGGAATGCCATAGGTCTTGCCACCAGTCTGGCTGTTTTCCATGAAGGCCGGATAGAAGGCTTTCAGCCAGGCTTTGTCTTCGTCACTCTTGATCAGGTCGTCGAAGGCAACGATGGCGTCTTCCTCTATCAGGGTGAACATGTCGACGGACAGGATCACGGAAAGCTGCGGAGGCTGGCCGCCTCGTGCGGCCGTCAACGCCTTGGTGATGGTGTTCTGATAGCTGCCTGCATAGACCGCATCGATTTTCACGTCCGGATGGGCCGCGGCATATTCGTTGGTCAGGGCTTCAATCGTGTCTGCTGCCTTGCCGCCGACGGCGACCGGGAAGAAGAACTGCAGGTCGACGGCCTGGGCCGTGCCGGCGAGGGAGAGCGACATCGCAGCCGCGACGGCGCCAATCCCAAGCTTTTTCGTGAAGTGCATCGCTTTCAAGTCCTCTCGTCTGAAACTGGTTTCCGGACGGTCTCCGTCCGGCATGCTCCGGAGCCCTGTGGGAGGCTCCAATTCCTGATCGGTGCTCGCGCTATGCGTCCGCACGGGTCAGGAGATCGTCCCGCCGCCTGCCAGAGGCGGCTTCGAACAGATGAACGGCGTCGCGCGGCCAGGAGAGGCCGACATCGCTGCCTGTTGTGAGGGTGTCGGCATTCCGGGTCCGGACCGTCAGGCGTTCGCTGCCGATACGGCAGTCGACCAGGGTATCGGCGCCGAGATATTCGACGGCCTCGACCGTGGCCCGGCACGGGCTGTCGGCCCTGAAACTGATTTCTTCCGGCCGGATGCCGATGGAGACGGGAATATCCGGCTTGCCGGAAAAAACGGGGGCGGTGCTTCCCGAATCCTGCCCGTTGAAGCGGGCATCATTGCCGCTCCACTCAAGTGCGAGCACGTTCATCGGCGGTGTGCCGATAAAGCGCCCGGCAAAGCTTGTGGCCGGTTTCCGGTATGTTTCCGCCGGTGTGGCATTCTGCTCGATCCGGCCATCCTTCAGCAGGATGATGCGGTCAGCCATGCCCATGGCCTCGGCCTGATCGTGTGTGACATAGACCATTGTCATGCCGAGCTTGCGCTGCAGGGCGCGGATCTCCACCCGCATCTCGTGCCGCAGTTTGGCGTCCAGGTTCGACAGCGGCTCGTCCATCAGACAGATCGGCTTTTCGGCGATGATCGCCCGGCCGAGCGCGACCCGCTGCTGCTGGCCGCCGGAAAGCTGGTTGGGCCGCCGGTCGAGCAGGGCCGAGAGGCCGATCAGCTCGGCTACCCGGCCAAGCCGGTCTTGCTGGTCTTTCTTGCCGGTCTTGCGGACCTTGAGTCCGAACAGGATGTTCTCGGCGACAGTCAGATGGGGAAAGAGTGCGTAGGACTGGAAGACCATCGACAGATCGCGTTCCGCCGGGGGCAGGTTCGTAACGTCCCTGCCGCCAATGACAATGCCGCCGCTACTGGCGCTCTCCAGCCCTGAAATGAGCCTCAGGATAGTGGACTTTCCGCATCCCGACGGTCCAAGCAGGACGGCGAACGAGCCTGGCTCGACCTCGAAGGAAACATGGTCCACGGCTGTTGCCGTGTCCCAGTGTTTTGTCAGTCCGGTAACGGAGATTCCGGTCATTCTCCGGCTTCCGCGAACTCTGGGAGGAGGGCAAGCGCGGCGCTGTCATCTCCGGCCGTGACCAGCTCGTGCCCCGCATCGCGGATCATGGCGCCGATTTCCTCGGGCGGCTCCCCGTCACAGAACACAAGATCAGGATCGGAGATATGGCCGCCACGGACATAGGCCGCGCGTCCGAACTTCGTGTGGTCAAGCACGACGACCTTGGTCCGGCAGTTCTGGCTGATGGTCTCTCGCGCGCGGATTTCGTCCTCCGTGAAGTCCAGCAGGCTGCCATCCGCATCCACGCCGCCGACGCCAAACAGGCCGAAATCCACTTTGTAGGCGGAGAAGAACTGCTCGACCTGCTGCCCCAGCACGTCACGTCCCTCCTGCCGAATACGCCCGCCCGCGATGGTGACTTCGAAGGTCGGGTTAGCGCTGGCTGTCAGGGCGGCGGCGATATTGTTCGTGACGATCCGCAGTCCGGTATGGGAGCGCAAGGCGCGCACGACCATTTCCGGTGTCGTGCCGATGCTGACGGCAATCGAGGCCCCATCGGGGATGCGCGCTGCCACGGCGTTCGCTATCCGGGCCTTCGCACCGGCATTCAGGATCATGCGTTGGTCGAAATCGATATTCGTATTCGGGGAAGGGAGCTCGACCCCGCCATGCCGCCGGCGCAGCAGCCCGCTGTCGCAGAGCTGGTTCACGTCCCGGCGGATGGTTTGTTCGGTCACGGCAAACCGGTCCGCAAGTTCGATAATCGCCTGGTAACCGGCGGCCCGGACCAATTCGGTGATTTCAGCCCGGCGTTTGGATGCGTTCGAGGAAAAACTGGGAGCCACGGAATTGCCTTCGCATTGGTGTTCGAATGAATGCGAGGCGAAAACTAGCGAGGCTGTGTTGCGGAAATACGGTTCGTTTTATGACGGTTAGATAACGGTGAATGTGCGTTCGAACGCTCGGCATCTGCCCCCGTTTGAGCCGCGGGCAAGAAAAAAAGCCGGGAAACACAAGGTTTCCCGGCTTTCATGCGATCCTTTTGGCGATCGGCTAGAAGTGCAATGAAATGTCCACATGGTTGGACTGGCACGCGGCAACCTCAAGGGCAATTTCGTGCGGCAGGCGATCTTGGAGGCGGAGACCGATGTTGTTTTTGATCGCCGCATCATAGGTGGCCAGTTTCGCGCTGAGCGATTGCTGGGCCGCCTGACGCCAGGAGACTTCTTCGGCGTAAAGCGTTTTGGCTTCCTGAAGTTCTTCCAGTGCCTTCTCCGGATCCGGTGTCTTGCCCCGGAGCGCTCTGCGGACCTTGCTGAGCGCGGAACGGATGGAGCCTGCTTCCGGAACCGCGCCAATCTTGGACTCGACCTCCTTAATCGCCTCTTCAGCCTGTTTTGGCTCAAGATCGGTCACCGCTTGCGCGAGAGCGTCGATGTCACCTGAGAGTGCAATCAGCGCATCCGTGCCTTGCAGGGTGGTCCGAAGCATCTGGATCGGCTCATAAGCAGTATCGACCGTTCTGCGGTAGCTGAGGCGTGCCTTCTTCTCCGTGGAGAGGATCTTGGTGAAGGTCTTGTGCTCAGGTTCCCAATTAGCGGGAATCTCGCTCTCAAGGGCGGCTTTTTCAGCTTTCAGCCGTTCAATACGAGCCAGGACTTTCTCGATCGCTCCGGGTTTGCTGTCTTTCTGCCGCTTCATGCTGGCAAGGGTCTGCTCGAGCTCCTTGATTTCAGCGGCATGCTTGAAGATGTCACGCTGGATGGCCCGGACCGAAACATGCAGAGGTTTGTAATCGACCGCTGCAGTGTCGATGGCAGCCGTTGCGGCGAAAGCTTCTTCAAGTGCCGGGAAGGCCTGTTCCGCCGAGGCAAAACTCTTCTTGAGATCGTTCTGGACCGACTTGGGCAGGTTCGAAAGATCCCAGCCCTTTGCATCCGCGATAGCCGCCCGGATTTCGTTACCGTTCTGGGCAAAGGCCGTCTGGATATAGTCCTCGATGCAGACCTGCAGCCGCGGATTCTTTGGCGGCGGGGCGCTTTCGGAAGTGAGGGACATCCGGTTCGGCAGATAGTTCACCAATTGCGGTGTAATGCCGACAATGAAGAGGGCAAAAAGCTGCAGAGAGATGAACGGGATCACGCCCTTGTACATCGACAGTGTCTTCACTGCCGCCGGGGCAACACCACGCAGATAGAAGAGTGCGAAGCCGAAAGGCGGTGTCAGGAAGGATGTCTGGATGTTCATGCCGATCATGACACCGAGCCAGACCGCCGTGATGTTGGCGGACGGATCGGCAAGCAGGATCGGGGCAACAATCGGCACCACGACCACGGCGATCTCGATGAAGTCGAGGAAGAAGCCGAGGATGAAGATCACACCCATGACGATGATGAACTGGGCCCAGAACCCGCCAGGCAGGCCGGTCAGAAACTCACGGACGAGTTCTTCCCCGCCGAAGGCCCGGAAGGCGGCCGTCAGCATCGCCGCGCCGAGCAGAATGATGAAGACCAGCGCCGATGTCTTGGCCGTCTCCACCATCACATCGCGCAAGGTGTTTTCGATGTGGAAGGTTCTGATACCGCTCCAGATGATCGCGATCAGGAACATGGCGACAGCGACAAGAGCGATGACGACAGCCATCACATCCGCGGATGTCTGGATGTTTCGGATGTTGATCGGATGGACGCTGTTCAGCACCAGGATAACGACAAGCGAGCCCATCGCCATCACGGCCGGATAGAAAGCGCCCTTGCGGCCATCGAAGAGGCGATAACCGGCCATGACCATGGCGCCGACGGCACCGATGGCGCCCGCCTGGTTCACGGTCGCGATGCCTGTGATGATGGAGCCGAGGACAACAAAGATCAGGGTCAGCGGCGGGACGAGCGAGAGCAGGACGCGTGCCGCGAACTTGCGGTCATACTGCCCTTCAAAGGGAACGGCCGGTGCGATCTTCGGTTTGAAAAATGCGACGATCAGGATGTAGGCCATATAGAGGCCGACAAGGACGAGGCCGGGCAGCAGGGCGCCCATGAACATGTCGCCGGCGCTGGTCGAGTTGACACCGAACGAACTCGGCATCGTGAATTCGCCGGTTGTTTCCTTGAAATAGGCCGTCCGCGCCATGCCCGCCTGGTCGACCGCGCTGGAGAGCTGATCGGCGAGGATGATCAGGACGATGGAAGGCGGGATGATCTGTCCGAGTGTGCCTGAAGCGGCGATTGTCCCGGTCGCAAGTGAATGCGAATAATTGTTACGCAACATCGCAGGCAGGGAAATCAACCCCATCGCAACCACGGTCGCGCCGACGATACCGGTCGTCGCCGCGAGCAACGCGCCCACGAAGACGACGGAAATGCCGAGGCCGCCGCGGATCGGGCCGAAAAGCTGCGCCATTGAGACCAGAAGGTCTTCGGCGATTTTCGAGCGCTGCAGCATGATGCCCATGAAGACGAAAAGCGGGATCGCTATGAGCGTATCCCTCTCGACTTCCCAATAGACGCCCCGGAAGTTTGTCACGCCGGCCGTCAGCCAGTTAACCGGCCCGCCTTGTGCGAAATAGGCGGCCGCATCGCCGGCGAAGAGTTCGCCGGTAAGAGCAGCAAGCCCAATGGTGATAATGGCGGAGCCAGGCAACGCGAAAGCGACCGGAAATCCGGACGCAAGCGCGGTTGCCATGATCACGACAAGCAGGAGGAGGAATACGAGTTCCATCGATCAGGTTCGCTCTTCAGGTCTTAATGGGCGGAGGAACCGCCGATTTCACGTCGGCCGGGTTCGTCTCGGTAATCGGCAAGGCTTTCCAGAATGTAGCTGGCAAACTGGATCATCATGGTGACGGC
>NZ_CAXBDC010000165.1:0-6328 GCF_963974195.1 uncultured Nisaea sp. | reverse complement strand
TTGGCGGTCCGGTCTGGGTCGTGAAGTCTCAGATTCATGCCGGTGGCCGAGGCGCAGGACGCTTCAAGGGCAATGAAAACGGCGCCGGCGGTGTCCGCGTCGTCAAGTCGGTCGCGGACGTCAAGTCGAACGCCGGCGAGATGATCGGCGCCACGCTGGTCACCAAGCAGACCGGTCCGGAAGGCAAGGAAGTCAGCCGCGTCTATGTCGAGGAAGGGTGCGACATCAAACGCGAGCTTTACCTCAGCCTGCTGGTTGACCGCGACAGCAGCCGCGTCACCGTGATGGCCTCGACCGAGGGCGGCATGGAGATCGAGGAAGTCGCTGAGGCGACCCCGGAAAAGATTATCACAATCGCCATCGACCCGGTGACCGGCCTGCAGGGCTTCCATGCCCGCCGCATTGCCTTCGCGCTGGGCCTTGAGGGCGACCAGGTGAAATCGGCGGTCAAGTTCCTGTCGGCCATGTACAAGGCCTTCACCGATCTCGATGCCTCGATGGTCGAAATCAACCCGCTTGTCATTACCGGTTCCGGTGACGTGATCGCGCTCGACGCCAAGATGGGCTTCGACGACAACGCGCTGTTCCGGCACAAGGACGTGGCCGAGCTGCGGGACGAGAGCGAGGAAGATGCTTCCGAACTCGAAGCCGCCAAGTACGAGCTGAACTATGTGAAGCTCGACGGCGTCATCGGATGCATGGTGAACGGCGCGGGTCTCGCGATGGCCACCATGGACATCATCAAGCTGTACGGCTCCGAGCCGGCGAACTTCCTCGATGTCGGCGGATCGGCAACGAAGGAGCGGGTCACCGCCGCCTTCAAGATCATCCTGTCCGATCCAAACGTCGAAGGCATCCTGGTCAACATCTTCGGCGGCATCATGCGCTGTGACGTGATCGCCGAAGGCGTCGTCGCGGCGGCCAAGGAAGTCAGCCTGCATGTGCCTCTGGTCGTGCGGCTGGAAGGCACGAACGTCGATCTCGGCAAACAGATTCTTGCCGATTCGGGCCTGCCGATCACGTCCGCGGACAATCTCGCGGACGCGGCGGATAAAATTGTCACTGCGGTGAAGGAGGCAGCCTGATGGCCGTTCTGGTCGACGAAAATACGAAAGTCATCTGCCAGGGCTTCACCGGAAGTCAGGGTACGTTCCACTCCGAACAGGCGATCGCGTACGGCACCAAGATGGTCGGTGGCGTCACCCCGGGTAAGGGCGGTCAGACCCACCTTAACCTGCCGGTGTTCGATACGGTCGCGGAAGCGAAGGACCGGACCGGTTGCAACGCCTCGGTGATTTATGTTCCGCCGCCGTTCGCCGCCGATTCGATCCTGGAAGCCATCGATGCGGAAATTCCGCTGGTGATTTGCATCACCGAAGGCATCCCGGTGCTCGACATGGTCAAGGTCAAGCGGGCCCTTTCCGGCTCCAAGACCCGCCTGATCGGCCCGAACTGCCCCGGTGTGATCACGCCGGACGCCTGCAAGATCGGCATTATGCCGGGTCACATCCATCGCCGCGGCAAGGTCGGGATCGTCTCCCGCTCGGGCACGCTGACCTATGAAGCGGTGGCCCAGACCACGGCGGCCGGCCTCGGCCAGTCGACCTGCATCGGTATCGGTGGCGACCCGGTGAACGGCACCAACTTCATCGACGCACTGGACCTGTTCCTCGGCGATCCGGAGACCGAAGCGATCATCATGATCGGTGAAATCGGCGGCTCGGCGGAAGAAGATGCGGCCGAATTCCTCAAGCAAAACAAGGTGAAGAAGCCGATGTGCGGCTTCATCGCCGGTGTCACCGCGCCTCCGGGCCGTCGCATGGGCCATGCCGGTGCGATCATCTCGGGCGGCAAGGGCGACGCCAATTCCAAGATGGACGCCATGAAGTCTGCCGGCATTCTCGTTGCCGACAGCCCGGCTTCGCTCGGCACCACCATGGTCAAGGCGATCAAGGGTTAAGGATGTGTTCCGGACGGCATCAAACCGCTGCCGTCCGGACACACCCTTGCGATTTTTTGCCTTCTGCCATGCAGAACGACTTCAAGTTAGTAAATTCTTAGCTAGTATAAGAAGATGCTTGCCCTTGCGGCGCTTTGCCGCAAGGGTTACCTAGGCCCTGCGCGAGGGGCGCGCGGAGCCGACACAGACAGGACCGAACAGCCACTTCGCAAAGGGGCAGGTTCCAATATGGCGACGGCAGTGAGCGACCAATCCTTTCTTTCAGGTGCTAACGCACCTTTCATCGGTGAACTCTACGAACGATTTCTCCAGGATCCAGCCCAGGTAGACGAAAGCTGGCGCGATTATTTCGCGGACCTGCATGACGATGTCGGTCTGGTTCAGGGAGATGTCCACGGGCCAAGCTGGGCAGACCGCGGCAACCGTGTCATTGGCGGCACGGGCGAGGCGGCGGACGGTTCAGGGCCGGTCTCGGACGAGGTCAAGCCCGCCGCAGCGGCAGACCCGCTTCTGGGCAGCGATATCCGGCAGGCCAGTCTGGACTCGCTCCGGGCGATCATGCTGATCCGGGCCTACCGGATCCGGGGACACCTTAAAGCGAAGCTCGACCCGCTCGGGCTTGAGCCGCCGACCCCGCACCCCGAGCTTGATCCCGCCCATTACGGTTTCACCGAAGAGGATTGGGACCGCCCGATCTTCATCAACAATGTCCTCGGACTGGAAACAGCTACCCTGCGGCAGATCATCGAGCTGCTGGACCGCACCTATTGCGGCAGCATCGGTGTCGAGTTCATGCATATGCAGGACCCGGAGCAGAAGGCCTGGATCCAGGAGCGGATCGAACAGATCCACAACCGCACCGAATTCACCGAGCGCGGCAAGCACACCATTCTTGAGCGGCTGACGGCGGCGGAGACCTTCGAGCAGTTTCTCGGCCGGAAATATGTAGGCACCAAGCGTTTTGGCCTGGATGGCGGCGAAAGCCTGATCCCGGCGCTGGAACAGATCCTGAAGCGGGGCAGCCAGATCGGCCTGGAAGAGGTCGTGATCGGGATGTCGCACCGCGGCCGCCTGAACGTGCTGAACAATTTCCTGAGCAAGCCGTTCCGCGCCATCATCTCCGAATTCCTCGGCAATCCGGCAAACCCGGAAGATGTCGGCGGCTCCGGCGACGTGAAATATCATATGGGCGTTTCCGCGGACCGCGAGTTCGACGGGGCCAATGTCCATCTGACGCTGAATGCCAACCCGTCCCATCTGGAAATCGTCAATCCGGTGGTGATCGGCCGTGTTCGCGCGAAACAGACCCAGCGCGACGATGCATCCGACCGCCGGAAAGTGCTCGGTATCCTGATGCATGGCGATGCGGCCTTTGCCGGCCAGGGCGTGGTGGCGGAAACCTTCGCCTTCTCCGACCTGCGCGGCTACCGCACCGGCGGCACCATTCATGTCATCGTGAACAACCAGATCGGCTTCACCACGGCACCGGCTTTCTCGCGCTCCTCGCCCTATCCGACGGATGTGGCGAAAATGGTCGACGCTCCGATCTTCCATGTGAACGGGGACGATCCGGAAGCCGTCGTGCACGTCGCCCGTATCGCCATTGAGTTCCGTCAGGAATTCGGCGTCGACGTGGTCATCGACATGTTCTGCTATCGCCGCTTCGGCCACAACGAGGGGGATGAGCCGATGTTCACCCAGCCCCTCATGTATTCGAAGATCGCGAACCAGAAGACCACCCGTCAGCTCTATGCCGAGCAGCTTGAGCGCGAAGGCGTGATCAAGGCCGGCGAAGCCGACAGCATGGTCAAGGAGCACGACGACAATCTGAACAGCGAGTTCGAGGCCGGGCTGAACTACAAGCCCAACAAGGCCGACTGGCTTGAAGGCAAGTGGTCCGGCTTCACAAAGGCGCATGGCGATGCCCGCCGGGGCGAGACCTCGGTCGACAAGGAAACCCTGCGCGAGGTCGGCATGAAGCTGACCGAAGCGCCGGACGGTTTCACCATGAACCGCAAGCTGAAGCGCGTTGTCGAGCAGCGCCGCAAGGCGATCGAGAGCGGCGAGGGCATCGATTGGGCGAACGCCGAGAGCCTCGCTTTCGGAACCCTGCTGGTACAGGGCGACGGGGTCCGGCTCAGCGGCCAGGATTCCGGTCGCGGCACGTTCTCCCAGCGGCATTCGGTCTGGATCGACCAGAAAACCGAAGAGCGGCACATTCCGCTCAACAGTCTGGGCACGGAGCCGCTGCATTACGAAGTGATCGACAGCCCGCTGTCCGAGGCTTCGGTGCTTGGCTTCGAATATGGCTTCAGTCAGGCGGAGCCGAACATTCTCACGCTCTGGGAAGCCCAGTTCGGCGATTTCGCCAATGGCGCCCAGGTCGTGGTTGACCAGTTCATCAGTTCCGGCGAGCACAAGTGGCTGCGCATGTCCGGTCTCGTGATGCTGCTGCCGCATGGCTATGAAGGTCAGGGCCCGGAGCATTCCTCGGCCCGCCTCGAGCGGTATCTGCAGCTCTGCGGCGAGGACAATATGCAGGTCGTGTACTGCACCACGCCGGCGAACTACTTCCATGTCCTGCGCCGTCAGCAGCGCCGCGATTTCCGCAAGCCGCTGGTCGTGATGTCACCGAAATCCCTGCTGCGCCACAAGCTCTGTGTCTCCACGCTGGACGACATGGCGGAGGGCACCAGCTTCCACCGGGTCATGTATGACAACGAGGTGCTGTGCAAGGACAAGGACGTGAAGCGGGTCGTGATCTGCTCCGGCAAGGTCTATTACGACCTCTATGAGGAGCGGGCCCGCCGCGGTCAGACCGATGTCTTCTTCCTGCGTCTGGAACAGCTCTATCCGTTCCCGCGCAAGGCGCTGATGGAAGAGTTGGCGCGTTTCCCGCAGGCCGAGGTGGTCTGGTGCCAGGAAGAGCCCTGGAACATGGGTGCCTGGTCCTTCGTCGACCGACGGATCGAGAGCGTGCTGGTTGAACTCGACGGAGCCTGCAAGCGTCCGCTTTATGCGGGCCGGGCCGAAGCGGCTTCGCCGGCAACAGGCAACCATGGCCGGCATGTCCGGGAGCAGGAAGCGCTGGTTCAGGAAGCACTCGCCGTTGGCGAGGAAATGAGCAAGGGCAGCCGGTACGCGGCTGAATAATCCAAACCAATACCAGCCGCCGGCCCATCCCCGGCGGCACCTCACATGACGCGTCGGCCATAGGGAATTGACCCGGGCGCAATAAAGAGAGAATGGACGGAAAAATGGCGACGGAAATCAAGGTCCCGGTTCTTGGGGAATCGGTGTCCGAGGCAACTGTGGCGCGCTGGATGAAAGCCGTCGGGGATGCCGTCGGTCTTGACGAGCCCCTGGTTGAACTGGAAACGGACAAGGTGACCCTCGAGGTCAATTCCCCGGCTGCGGGAACCCTGCAGGAAATCGTTGCCGACGTGGACGCGACCGTCGGGGTCGATGCGCTGCTCGGTGTGATTGCTGAAGGCGCTGCGCCCGCGAAAAAGGCGGAGCCCGCCGAAAAGCCGGCGGAAGCCAAGGCCGAAGCCGCTCCGGCACCCGCCGCGAAGGAAGAAGCGCCGAAGGCTGCTCCGGCGCCTGCCGCCGCACCCGCCGCTGCCGGCACCCACGAGGTGAAGACCCTGTCGCCCGCCGTGCGCAAGCTGGTCGAGGACAACAATCTCGATCCCGCCAAGATCAAGCCGACCGGCAAGGACGGCCGTCTGGTGAAGGGCGACGTGCTGGCCGCGATCGAAGCTGGCACCGCCAAGGCTTCCGCGTCCGCTCCGGCCGGTGCGGCTCCTGCTGCTGCCGGACCGCTGCCGCCGCGTGCGGACGATCCGCGCGAAGAGCGGGTGAAGATGACGCGCCTGCGTCAGTCTATCGCCCGGCGCCTGAAAGAGGCCCAGAACACCGCCGCCATGCTGACCACCTTCAACGAGGTGGATATGGGCGCGGTCATGGGTCTGCGCTCCGAATACAAGGACGCTTTCGAGAAGAAGCACGGCGTGAAGCTCGGCTTCATGTCCTTCTTCGTGAAGGCCTGCATCGCCGCTCTCAAGGAACTCCCGGCAGTCAATGCCGAGATCTATGGCGATGAGCTGATCTACAAGAACTACTACGATATCGGTGTTGCGGTCGGCACGCCGCAGGGCCTGGTCGTACCGGTTCTGCGCGACGCGGACGATCTCAGCTTCGCCGGCGTGGAAAAGGGTATCGGCGATCTCGGCCGCAAGGCACGGGATGGCAAGCTCACCATGAAGGACATGACAGGCGGCACCTTCACCATCACCAATGGCGGTGTCTATGGCTCGCTGATGTCGACCCCGATCCTGAATCCTCCGCAGTCCGGTATTCTCGGCA
>NZ_CAXBDC010000164.1:0-6430 GCF_963974195.1 uncultured Nisaea sp. | reverse complement strand
TCGACGATGCCTTGCTCGCTGACGCCCGGATTGGCGCCGAGAACATAGTTCGTATAGTCGTTGCCGCCGGTCAGGATGGCGAAGGTGGCGCCGGAGGTATTGGCGACGACCCCGGAGGCATTATAGGCCGTCAGGTCGTCCATCACGGTGAGCAGGCCCGGCGCTTCTGTCGGCAGCACCGCCGTGCCTGCCCTGGCCCCGCCGAAAGCGAAGCTGAGACTGACGCCCTCCTGCGCTCCGGGATCAGTGGTCGAGCCGCACAGGCCCGACAGTCCGTTGGAGGCGTTGGTCGTCGCGCAGTCCGGATTGCTGAAATAATAATCCATGTAATAGAGCTGCGTCGGCGCGAGCTGGTCGGTCCAGTTCGGACCGTTGGAAAAGCGTCCCTGGTAATAGGGCGGGGTTAACGGGACTACATTTGTCGGGGTGATGAGCTTCGTTGCGATGAAGCTGTTCTGGTTGTCCACCAGACTGTCGCCCAGGAAGATATACCGGTCATCGGCCGACGCCGATGCGGAAAAGCCGAGAAGTGCGCCACACATGGTTGTGACGAGGAGCGCGCGAAGTGTCCGGGACATGACGCCTGCCCTCCGGTTAGAAAGTTACGACGACGGAGACCGTCGCCGAGGTTTCGCTGTACTGGACATCGGCCAGGAAAGCATCGTTCACGAGCTGGTTCGACGCGGAGGCATTGAACATCAGTTCGACACGGTCGTGGATCTGCCACGCCGCGGTCGCATCCAGTGTGTAGCTCTTCGCCGTGTAGGGCGTGCCCTCGATCTCGTAATAGCGGAGGGTCGGACCGACCTTGAGATAGATGTTGTCCGCCGGACGGTAGAGCGCGGCAACCCCGGCAAGATTTGTGAACAGGCCGCCGGACGTCTCGATATTCGTTTCGTCGAACGTGCGCTGCAAAACGCCGCCGACGCCCCAGGTATCGTCGATCTTGTAAGAGAGCTGGGCGGTGCCGACGCCGGAAACGACCGCACCGATGGTCGGCGCGTTGAAATATTGCGCGAAGCCGATGACGCGGACCAGGCCGGACAGATTGCCCTGGCTGAACTCGGCGCCGATGCCGACGCGACCACCTTCGGAATCGCGGTCCTCGGGCAGGAGGAAGTCAGAGCCCGAATATTTGATCCGGATCGGGCCGCCGAAGACGGAAGCTTTACCCCAGCTGTAATGCTGGCCGGCTTCAAGCGTGAGATTGTATTCCTCGCGGTCCTGGGATTGCAGCCGGCTGACGACGGTTACATTAATGTCGGTATCGTTGGAGACATCCTGATAGCGGCCCAAAAGATTGATGAAATAGGTTTTGTTATCCCATCCGAGCGCGGCTTCCAGCGTGTCGGTCTGGGTCGTCCCGTTCAGGTTTCCGTTGAACTGCTGCGGATCGTTCTTGCCGATAATGCTGGTTTCGCTGAGCGCACCGAGCCGCAGGTTGAAGTCGTCGGTAAAGTCGTAGCGACCGCTGATCGTGCCGGAGAGGGCCCGGCTTGTCTGATCCGGAACGTCGAGGGCTGCCTGGTCCACATAACTGACGGTAGCCGCCAATGCGTGCTCTTCCCAATCCGACTGGGCTGCCGCGTTGATGGCGAGAAGCCTTCTCAGGTCGGCTTCTTCGGACGGGTCCAGGCGGATATTGTCCGTTGCCGTGAGGCCGGCCTGGATCCGGTTGTAGAATTTGAAACCGCCGAGGCTAAGGCCGGATGGCTGCTCGAAGCCGGGCGTGGGCGGGAGTGGCGCTATTTGCGCCATTGCGGGCGTCGCGGCTGCAATAGCCGCGAGCAGGACGATCAGTGATGCTGCCATTGTCCGGCATGCTCGCGGCAACGGCTGTTTGCGCGCAGTTCTGGCTGGCTTTGATGCTTTGACTTTCATATCCCCCTTAACCGCCAATGCACCCATTTCCCCCGGAGTGCAGGGCGGTCCCCCCTGTTAGTTTTGCTTCGTTTGTACAGCCTGTTCGGCCATCTGGGCCGGTATGGTTCCAAAGCGCGTTGTGGTTATGACATTGCGGCAGTCGAGCCCGTTTTCGAACGTGCAATAAGGGACGTTGATCGTTGCCTCCAGATTGTCGCAGCTTTTCAGAAAGAGAGGCGAGGCGAGGGCATCGGTTTCCTCGCCGTCATCCAGTGGCCCGGCCATGATGCTTGTTGCCGAATGGCCATCGTCGACTTTCGACGTGAAGTCGATTTCAGCCACGATGCGGAAAACACCGAGATTGGTCAGATTTCGTACCGTGATGACCGGGATGCAATTGTCGGTAAAGCTGTGTCCGCTCCGGTCGGTCGAGATGGCGCGGGAGATGACGATTTGCAGCGGGCCGCCGTGGCTTCTGCTGTATTGCCAGCGAAGCTCGGGCTGATCTGTGACCGGGTTGATCGTACGCGTAAGCGTGACGGCCCGGCCATGATCGCTCATCGCGGTCACTTTGCCAGCGTTGTGGAAGTGGTCTATTTTCCAGGTGCCGTTCGGCAGCAGGATTACCCGCTCGCCGACGGTCGTGGCGCCGAGGCCGGAAGGCGGTATGGTTTCGCCTTCACCAGGCTGGGGCGCCGTCGCCGTTTGGGCATCGGCCTGATGCGCCGGCACCGATAACAGGATCGCGGTCGCGACCAGGAAAGCCCGGGAAAATTTCATGCTTTGCTCCCGCCCGCGCGGCTTGCGGATGATGTTCCCGCGAGGCCTGCCGATAATATCACAGCGCGGATCTGATTGAACGCAGCGCTTGGGTTTTCATTGATGAAAAAGTGACCGCCATCAATCCGGGTCACCTCATGTTTTGCCTCGGTCCGTGCGGCCCATGCCGTGTCCCGGCCATTGGCGGTAGCGGCGTCGGTTGTGCCGGCGATTGTGTGGATGGGACAGCGTAACCGTTCGCTTTCGGCCCTGGCATAGAGATCGTTCGCCCGGAAATCGGCTCGCATGACGGGCAGCATCAGTTCCACGAATTCGGGAACTTCATCCATCTCCGGCGGCAAGCCGCCGAGACGCCGGACATAGTCGAGAAAGGCATCGTCATCCAGGTCGGCGACAGTCGGCTGTGGCGTGGTTTGCGGGGCCGCGCGGGCCATGGTGACAAGGCCCGCGATGTCGATGCCATCGGCTTCCAGCCGCAGGGCGGTCTCAAAGGCAAGCAAGGCGCCATAGCTGTAGCCGAGCAGGACGGGACGGTCCCAGCCTTCCGCGGCGATTGCGGTGGCGATGTTCCTGGCGATCGCCGCCGCATCCTCTTCAGGCGTTTCCCCGAAGCGCTCCTCCCGGCCGGGCAACTGGACCGGGACAATACGGATGCCGGGCAGGGAGCCTGCCCATTCGCGGAAAAAACCTGCCCCGGCGCCGGCCGGGGGGAAGCAGATCAGCACAGTGCCGGGGCCCGTACCCGCGCCAGCCCGGCGCTGCACTGGAAGCCAGGGCGTCGGTGCGGCTACGGGGCGCCGGGCATCCGGCGTGGCTCCCCTGACCGCCGAGACCGGAACCGTCTGTCCCGCAGCTGCTGATTCCGGAGCCATCAGGCCCGGACGCTTTTCGGGCGCATGTCGGTCCATGTCGTCTCGACATGGGCAAGGCAGTCCTCGTGCGTTCCTTGAAAGACGGATTTCCAGCCGTTCGGGACCGATTTTGCCGCTGGCCACAGGCAATATTGCTCTTCGTGGTTGATCAGAACCTGATGCGTCGCCGCCGGGGCTTCGGTCTGGCCGGGAGCTGTCTCTGAACCGGTGCTCATGTCGTTCTCGTCTGCTTGTGAGGAGTGGAGCGCGCCTTTTTTGCCGGCGCTGATTTCAGGGGTTTTGCTGCCGGTTCACACACGGTCTCGGCGCGCGCATGGTCTGGTGCCTTATCCGGGCCTTCCGGCAGAAGCCCCAACCGGCGCTCCCGGAGCTCCAGCATCTCGACCGTAGATTTATAGGTCGGGTGTGCCCAGAGCGCGAAGAGCGCGAATTTCAGAAGTGCAGCGGCGACTGGCATCACAATACCGTAACGATAATTGGCGTATCTCGATCTGACACATGAGAGCGCTATACTCGCGCTATGCGATCCGGTCCCGAAAGTGAGTTCCATCGACAGCATCGGCACTATGGGATGGCGGGAAGGCGTTTGCAAACGATAAATTATTTGTTCACAATGGGTTCTGGGTATATCAGTCCTATTTTTTCTGCGTGAAAATGTGTCGGTTTGCAAAAAATTTAGTGAATTTTTATGCGTGATTTTCAAGGGGTAATTTCGTGTTTTGGTTTAGTTCCCTGCGTGCCCCCGGAGATTGAATGTGAGTGGCGTTATGATTGAGAATGTTCAATCCGGGCAGCGTTTTTTTCCGCTCTCCATGGCGCAACTGGAGGTTTGGCGGGAACATGTTTTGTTCCCTGGCACGGCGGTTCATACCGTGTCGGCGCGAAGTATCATTGCCGGGCCGCTCGATCCTGAAAAATTCGGGGCCGCGCTTTTCTGGAACTGGCAGCGGCATCAGGCGCTGCGGCTGACACCCGTATCGGGCGAGGACGGGCTGGAGCCGGTGCAGATCGAATGCCCCGTCCCGGAGCGAATATTCAATCTGCATGATGTGTCGGATAGTTGTGATCCGGAAGCTGCCGCCGAAGCACTTGCCGCCGATCTCGGTCGCCGGGCCATTCCGCTCGACGGTGGCCCGACTTTCCGTTTCGACCTGATTCGCTTCGCGCCGGACCGGCATATCTGGGTGATGAGTTATCATCACATCAACATGGATGCCTGGGCGAACGGCATTTTGATGCGGGATGTGGCGGCGGCTTATTGCGCGTTGGCCAGCGGGCGGCAGCCGGAACTGCCGGAAGCACCGCAATTCGGGGAAGCTGCCGAAAGCGACCGTGCCTTCCTGGAAAGCAACCGCTTTGCCAAGGCTGCCGAATACTGGAGCGGGCAATACAAAACCCTGCCCGACCGGCTGGTCGACGCGGTGCCGGGCGTGCTGGAGGGCCGCCCGCCCGAGCCGACTTCGCTGCAACGGATCGGTGTCGATGCGGCGACGATGACCAGGTTGCGTGCGGTGGCTGCCGAAAAAGGCGCGACGCCGGCCCGGCTCTTCATGGCCGCTGCGCTGATCCTGTTTCATAAACTCTCCGGCGCGACCGACATGGTGTTCGGCATGCCGGTGCTGAACCGGCCGACCGCGCGGGACAAGGACACCTTCGGTCTGTTCTCGCTGACCACAGCGCCGCGTATCCAGCTCGATCCGGCTGATGGCCTGGATGCCCTGCTGGCCGAACTCGATCGCTCCATGCGCGGAGCCATGCGGCATCACCGCTATCCGCTTTCCCAGGTTAACCGGACGCTGGGGCTGGCGGCGCAGCGGGTGTTGCAGCTTTTCGACATCAATATTTCATACGAACGGGTCGATTTCGGCGCATTGCCGTTCGGCGATGCCGTGGCCGGGGTGCCCCGGGTGCTGCTGAACGGTGTCGAACGCACGCCGGTCGAGATCTTCGTGCGGGAATATGGCGACGGTGAGCGGGTCGAAGTAGATCTCGACCTCTCGCTCGGTGCTTTCAGCGAGGAAGATGCCGCCGCTCTTGCGTCGCGTTATTCACGCGTTCTGTCATGGCTTGCCTCTGGCGGTGCCGGCTCTGTTTCGTCTGTTCCTCTGGTCGATGCGCCGGAGCGGTCTTGGCTTCTGGAGGGCGTGAACGCGACAGCGCGGGATTATGGCGCATTCGAGCCTGTGCACCGGGCATTCGAGCGTCTGGCGGAGGCGCATCCTGAGCGCGCTGCCGTGCGGTACGAGGGTGTGGAGCTTGGCTATGGCGAGCTGAACAGCCGTGCGAACGCCCTGGCGCGGCGCCTGCTGCGGGCCGGTGTTGGCCGTGACGTGCGTGTGGGCGTGGCACTGGAACGGTCCGTGGACCTTGTGATGTCGCTGCTGGCGGTGATGAAGGCGGGTGGGGCCTATGTGCCGCTGGACCCGGAACTGCCCGGTGACCGGCTGGCCTTCATGATCGGGGATGCGGCGGCGCCTGTTGTGGTGACGCGGACAGGATTGCTCGACGTGCTGCCGGTGCATGAGGGCCGGACGCTCTGCGTTGACGATGCCGGGCGCGGCAGCAGACGCGGCGCGGATGCAGGCAACCCGGATATTGAGCTTGGCCCGAACGACCTTGCCTATGTGATCTATACCTCGGGCTCCACAGGCCTGCCCAAGGGGGTGATGAACCACCATGGGGGCCTCGCGAACCGTATTCTCTGGATGCAGGAACGCTTCGATATCGGTGACGGCGACCGGGTGCTGCAGAAGACGCCCTATACGTTCGATGTATCGGTCTGGGAGTTCTTCTGGCCCCTGATGACGGGCGCCTGCCTGGTGGCGGCAAAGCCCGGTGGCCACAAGGACCCGGATTATCTGGCAAAGCTGATGGCGGAAGAGTGCATCAGCGTGCTGCACTTCGTGGCGTCGATG
>NZ_CAXBDC010000163.1:0-6573 GCF_963974195.1 uncultured Nisaea sp. | reverse complement strand
ATGAAGTTCCTGCCGCGGATCAAACAGTCCTGCGATGCGGTCGTGAACATCACCACGGGCGGCGGGCACGGTATGAGCCTGGAAGAGCGGCTGGCGGCTGCGTTCACAGCCAGCCCGGAGATGACATCGCTCAATATGGGGTCGATGAATTTCGGACTGTTCCCGATCCTCGACAAGATGAAGGACTTCCAGCATGCGTGGGAGCCTCAGTTCCTGGAAAACTCCCGCGATTTCATTTTCCGCAACACCTTCAAGGATATCGAATACATCCTGAAAGAGCTCGGCGAGGGCCATGGCGTGCGCTTCGAGTTCGAATGTTATGACGTCGGCCATCTCTACACGCTGGCGCATTTCGCAGATCGCGGTCTGGTGAAGCCGCCGTTCTTCGTGCAGACGATCTTTGGCATTCTTGGCGGCATCGGCGCGGATGAGGAAAACCTCATGCATATGCGCCGGATCGCCAACAAGCTGTTCGGCGACGATTACGAATGGTCCGTGCTGGCGGCCGGCCGTCACCAGATGAACTTCTGCACCATGGCGGCGATGCTCGGCGGCAATGTCCGTGTCGGGCTGGAGGACAGCCTGTTCATCTCCAAGGGCAAGCTGGCCGAGAGCAACGCGGATCAGGTGGCCAAGATCCGGCGCATTGTCGAGGATCTGTCGCTTGAGGTCGCCACCCCGGCGGAAGCCCGGGAGATGCTGGCGCTCAAGGGCGGCGATATGGTGAAGTTCTAGATCATATGTCCGCGACACTTGATATTACCGGCACGACCCGTGTTTACGGTGTGATTGCCGATCCGATCGTGCATGTCCGCGCGCCGATCGTCTTCAATCCCCTGTTCGAGGCCAGATGCACGGATGCCGTCATGGTGCCCGTGCATGCTCCGGCGGACCGGCTGGAGGCTGTGCTTGATGGATTGAAGGCACAGCCAAACTTTGGCGGGCTTGCGGTTACCGTTCCGCACAAGCTTACGATTATGGAGCTCTGTGACGAGGTCGGTCGGCAGGGAAAACTTCTGGGGGCGGTCAATGTCGTCCGGTTCGACGAAGACCGCCGGATGATCGGGGACAATTTCGACGGTGCGGGATTTGTCGCCGGCATGCGTGCTGAAGGGCATGAGGTCACCGGACGTTCCGTACTGCAACTGGGGGCGGGTGGAGCAGGGCGGGCCATTGCCTTCGCCCTGGCAGATGCCGGTGTCTCCAGGCTCATCATCCATAACAGGACGCGGGCAAAGGCCGAGGAGCTGGCTGCGGCTGTTTCTGCCGCTTATCCGGAGGTTCCTGTGTCGGTCGGAGCAGCGGATCCCGATGGTTGCGAAATCGTGGTCAACACCACGTCGGCCGGATTGCATGAGAGTGACCCGCTGCCGATTGAGGAAAAGTTTCTCCAGCCGGATTTGCTTGTGGCTGAGATCATCATGATTCCGGAGCGTACACGGCTTCTCGAATCAGCTCTGGCCAATGGCTGCAAAGTTCAGTTTGGCCGGCACATGCTGGATAAACAGATTGATTTGATTGGCGGATTTCTGGGCTGTTTTCAGTAAAGTTTGACGCGGACGCACCATGGGGTACACAAATGCACGATAATTCGAGCTGATTTCTGCGTAATATGCCGAAATCAGCGGACGGCAACTCGGTGCGGCACTGTGTCGATAGGTAGTCTATGAGCAAAGATGCGGCAAAGGCGGACCTGGGGCGAATTCGTATCGCGCTCTGTGGTAAAAATCGGCAGGTCTTGCTTCCGGTTCGCTCCGAGCTGATGAGTCTTGGCTATCTCAATACAGAATGGATCCGTTCCGATGACGAATTGCGCCGCTGGGCGCAATCCGGGATTCCGGATCTGATTGTCGCAGATCATGAATTGGATGACGGTGCCGGGATCCAGACCGTGAAGGATATCCGGAGCGGAGATCTGGGAGAGAACCCCTTTGTCGTCACGATCATGACGACGTGGGCGAATGATCCGGATTCTGTTCGCGCTGCGATCAATAGCGGTGTGGATGACTTGATCGTTGCTCCCTATTCGACAGGGCAGTTGCTCGAACGCATCCAGAAAATGATCACGGATCGCAAACCGTTCATCGTGACCAGTGACTATGTCGGACCGGAACGGCGGCGGGACCCGAGCCGGAAGAGTGAGATTCCGACATTTCAGCCGCCGAATACGCTTCGCATGCATCAGGACGGAGAGAAAATCGATTCGACGACTCTCCGGGAGCAGATTGCGAAGAGCAATACGGAGATCACGGAAGAAAAACTGCGCCGCATCGGCTTCCAGATTTCCTTCCTGGTCGACCTCATTCTGCCGGAGTTCGGTGTGGGAGAGTTCGATCTGGAACTGACCACTAACCTGAACCGTCTGGCCTCAATGAGCGGGGAAGCGGTTCAACGGCTTGAGAATACGAAGTACGAGCCGGTGTCCCAGCTCTGCAAATCTTTGCACAAGCTGTCGAGCCGGATCGCGGCGGAGCCGGAAAAAGCCGCTCCGGATGATGTTGAACTGCTGAAACCCCTGGCGCGTGCGATCCTTGAGGCTTTCTTCCCGAGCGAGCAGACCAGCGATCTCGTCGGGCAGATCAGCAGCGCGATATCCAGTTACAACGAACGGCGTACCCGGCCGGCTTCCTGAACCCGGAAACGAAAAGCCCCCGGCCGCACTGTGCCGGGGGCTTTGAGACGCCTTGATTTATGTAAGCCTTATCAGATCTTTGCGACGGCCCGTTTCGCCATCACGGTGATCAGGTGCGCGCGATAATCCGCGCTGGCATGGATATCCGCGTTCAGATCATCCGCGGAAACCTTAACATCGGCGATGGCATCGGCGGAGAAGCTGCCTGAGAGCGCGCTTTCCATTTCCGGTACGCGGAACACGCCATCCTGACCGGCACCGGTGACCGCAACGCGGATACCAGCCGGACCGTCTGCCACGAAGACACCAACCAGGGCATAGCGCGAAGCCGGGTTCGGGAATTTCACGTAAGCTGCCTTGCTCGCCACCGGGAAGGAGACCTTGGTGATGATCTCGTCTTCCTCGAGGGCCGTCTCGAACAGGCCGGTGAAGAAATCGTCCGCCGCAATATCACGCTGGCTGGTGTGGATGGTCGCACCGAGCGCGAGGCAGGCCGCCGGATAATCCGCCGCCGGGTCGTTGTTCGCGACGGAGCCGCCGATGGTGCCCCGGTTCCGCACCTGGGCATCGCCGATATGATCGGCAAGTTCCGCAAGCGCAGGCAGGGCGGATTTGATCTCGGCAGAGGCGGCGACCGCTGCGTGGGTCGTCATGGCGCCGATCGTGATGGTGCCGCCACTGACCGTGATGCCTTTCAGCTCCGCGATGCCGCCGAGATCGACCAGATCTGACGGGCTGGCAAGGCGCTGTTTCAGTGTCGGGATCATGGTCTGGCCGCCGGCGAGCAGCTTGCCATCATCCGCACCCTTCATGGCACTCGCCGCATCCGCGACGCTGGCCGGTTTGTGATGTTCGAACTCGTACATCGTTTTCGTCTTCCTTCCTGGCTTTCGCTACTCGGCGGCCTGCAGGGCCGACCAAACCTTTTCCGGCGTCGCCGGCATGCTCATGTCCCGTACACCACGGTCCCAGAGCGCATCGATCACAGCGTTGATGACGGCGGGTGGGGAGCCGATGGCGCCAACCTCGCCGACGCCCTTAACGCCGAGTGTGTTGTGGGTGCAGAGCGTGCCTTCGGTCGCCACATCGAATTTCGGCAGATTATCGGCGCGCGGCATCGTGTAGTCCATATAGGAACCGGTCACGAGCTGCCCATTGTCATCATATGCCGCATATTCAAGCAGTGCCTGGCCGATGCCCTGGGCGACTCCGCCATGCACCTGGCCCTCGACGATCATCGGGTTGATTACCCGTCCCACATCGTCCACGGCGGTGAACTTGATCACCTGGGTGACGCCGGTCTCCGGATCGATTTCGACCTCGCAGATATGGCAACCGCCGGGGAATGTGAAGTTTGCCGGATCGTAGAAGGCTTTCTCGTCCAGGCCCGGTTCCAGCTCGTCGTGCGGAAAATTGTGGGGCACATAGGCGGTGAGGGCGACCTCGCCGAAAGCCATGGAACGGTCGGTTCCGGCGACGGTGAAATTGCCGTCCTTGAACTCGATATCGTCGGCCGAGGCCTCGAGCACATGGGCGGCGATCTTCTTTGCCTTGTCGATGATCTTGTCCACGGCCCGGATCAGCGCCTCGCCACCAACGGCGAGGGAGCGGGAGCCATAGGTGCCCATGCCGAACTGTACCTTGTTGGTGTCGCCATGGCTGATCTCGATATTCTCCATCGGCAGGCCGAGCCGGTCGGAAACAAGCTGGGCAAAGGTGGTTTCATGACCCTGGCCATGGCTGTGAGAGCCGGTAAAGACCGTCACAGAGCCTGTCGGATGCACCCGGACCTCGGCTGACTCATAAAGCCCGGCACGGGCACCGAGAGAGCCGACAACGGCTGACGGTGCGATACCGCAGGCCTCAAGATAGGTGGAATAGCCCATACCCCGGAGTTTGCCCCGGCTGGCGGCCTCCGCCTTGCGGGCGGCGAAACCGGCAACATCGGCAAGCTTGGTGGCCGCGGACAGGGTGGCTTCATAGTCACCGCTGTCATATTGCAGGGCCACCGGCGTCTGGTACGGGAAGGCATCGGCCGGGATGAAGTTCCGGCGGCGGATTTCCACCTTGTCGATCCCGGTCTCGCGCGCGGCCTGATCGACGATACGCTCGATCAGGTAGGTCGCTTCCGGGCGGCCGGCACCGCGATAGGCGTCTACCGGCACCGTGTGAGTAAAGACGGCCTTCACATTGGCGTGGATCACCGGTGTGGTGTAGGTGCCGGCAAGCAGGGTCGCGGAGAGGTAAGTCGGCACACAGGGCGCGAAGGTGGAGAGGTAGGCCCCCATATTGGCCTGGGTCTGCACCTTCAGTGCGAGGAACTTGCCGTTGGCATCCAGGGCGAGCTCGGCGTGGCTGATCTGGTCCCGGCCATGCGCGTCCGAGATAAAGGCTTCGCTGCGATCCGCCACCCATTTGATCGGGCGGCCGACTTTCGGCGCGGCCCAGGTGACGATGGCTTCTTCGGCATAATGATAGATCTTGGAGCCGAAACCGCCGCCGACATCCGGCGCCACGACCCGGAGCTTGTGCTCGGGGATGGAGAGCACGAAGGCGCCCATCAGCAGACGGATGACATGCGGGTTCTGGCTGGTGGTGTAGAGCGTGTATTCACCGGTTGCCTTGTCGAACTCGCCGATCGCGGCGCGCGGCTCCATCGCATTCGGAACCAGCCGGTTGTTCACCAGATCGATCTTGGTGACGTGGGCGGCTTTGGATATGGCCTCATCGACAGCGGCCTCGTCACCGATTTCCCAGTCAAAGCAGAGGTTTGTGCCGATATCATCATGTACCAGCGCCTTGTCGGTAAGCGCGGCGGGCATGGTGGCCGCGGCAGGCAGAACCTCGTAGTCGACGATGATGTTCTCTGCTGCATCCTTTGCCTGGCTGTAGGTATCGGCGATGATGACGGCGACCTGATCGCCGACATACCGCACCTTGCCCTTGGCAAGCGGCGGATGCTCGGGCTCGAGCATCGGCGTGCCGTCCTTGGAATGGATCTGCCAGCCGCAGGGGAGGGAGCCGACCTGCATGTCCTCTCCGGTGAACACCGCGAGAACCCCGGGAGCGGCCTTGGCCGCGGAGCTATCGATAGACGTGATCCTGGCATGCGCATGGGGGCTGCGCAGGATATAGGCGTAGGACTGAGCCGGCCGATTGATATCGTCCGTGTAGTTGCCCTTGCCTGTCAGAAATCTGAAGTCCTCGACGCGCTTTACGGCGGCGCCTATGCCCGTACCCGTGGTTCCGTCCGGCATTCTATCCTCCCGTTTCGCATGGCAGTTTGTCTGCCTGTCTTTTGGAGCGTTTTATGCGTGATCTTTAAACCTGTGCCGCCTGTTGAACGGCTTTGACAATGTTGTGGTAGCCCGTGCAGCGGCAGATGTTGCCTTCGAGCCATTCGCGGATTTCGCCTTCGCTCGGCTTCGGATTCTTTTTCAGCAGATCGACGGCGCTCATCACCATGCCGGGGGTGCAGAAACCGCACTGCAGGCCATGGTTGTCGCGGAAGGCTTCCTGCATCGGGTGCAGCGTATCGCCGTTGGCGAGGCCTTCGATGGTTGTGACATCGGAGCCATCCGCCTGAACCGCAAGCATGGTGCAGCTTTTAACGGAATCGCCGTTTACATGTACGACACAGGCACCGCACTGGCTGGTATCGCAGCCGACATGGGTGCCAGTCAGGTGGAGCTGTTCGCGGATGAATTGAACAAGAAGGGTGCGCGGCTCGACTTCACCGCTGACAGACTTCCCGTTCACCGTCATGGATACGGTGGCCATAGGCTCTCTCCCAGTTATCTCTCCAAGGCGCCATTTGCCGGCTCCTGGACTTCAAGGTTCCGACTGTGTCGAATGTTTGGATATTTCGACTTCGAGGGTCAGTCTCTTCGCCGTTCGGTCCAAGGTCAAGCGAGGATCGGAGAAGCACTGAAATCCGGTAC
>NZ_CAXBDC010000162.1:0-6574 GCF_963974195.1 uncultured Nisaea sp. | reverse complement strand
GCCAGGCCTCCGCCCCCTCGCCCGAGGTCAGCACATCGAGATGCTCCGGACGGACCCCGATGGACAAAGTCTTGTGCCGACCGCCAAGCGTCCGTTGCAGATGAACCCCGTGGGCTGTGACATGCCCCGCACTGTCCGCCGCGCCCTCGACCATATTGATCCGGGGGCTGCCGATGAATTCCGCCACGCGCCGGTCGGCCGGGTCGAGATAGATCTCGTCCGGCGTGCCGAGCTGCAGGATGTCCCCCTCCATCATCACGGCCATCCGATCCGACATGGTCAGCGCTTCGGCCTGATCGTGGGTGACATAAATGAAAGTGGTCTTCAGGGCGTGGTGCAGCTCCGCCAGCTCGGAACGCATATGCACCCGGAGCGCCGCATCGAGGTTCGACAGCGGCTCGTCCATCAGAAAGGCGACCGGCTTGCGTACCATGGCCCGGCCGAGCGCGACGCGCTGACGCTGGCCACCGGACAATTGCCCCGGCTTGCGTTGCAGCAGATGGTCTATCTTCAGCGTTTCCGCGGTTTCCCGGACCAGCCCGCGCAATGTCTTGAGCTTGGCACCACGTCCCGACATGGCGGCACCGATCAGCGGCATCCGCTCCCACCCGTTCAGGTCCCGGAGCCGGAGCGGTGTTTCCATGTTCTGCTGCACGGTCAGATGCGGGTAGAGCGCGTAGGACTGGAACACCATGGCCAGGTCCCGGCGGCTCGGCCGGATCTGGTTCACCACCGTGCCCCCGATCGAGACGTCCCCCGCGCTCTGATGCTCAAGCCCGGCGATGATCCGCAGCAATGTCGACTTGCCGCAACCGGACGGGCCGACGAGAGTCAGGAACTCCCCGTCGGCAATGTCGATATCGAGCCCGTTCAGGACTCGCGTCGCCCCGTAGCTTTTCTCGATACCCGAAAGAGTGATACGCGCCATAAGCCCTGCCCCGGCGTAAATGAACCGGAGCGATCAGTATCAAAGCTCGTTGACACTCAGATGACCGTCTTAACGGACGACATGGCAGATTTGTCTATTCGCACTCGCAAAATAACGGTTGCAGCGCACAACACGCAAAAAGGGAATCCTGAAATTGATCAGGATTCCCATTTGCTAAGACCGCTGCATCTCTGAAAAACGGCCCGTCACGCCATTCATAAAAGCTTCAAGAAAAACCCCGGGATCACTCCCCCGGCAGAGATCCGGTGCCCTTGCCGGCGAGCCCGCCCGAGACTTCCTCGGTCGACTCCGCGGAAAGCGTCTCCGGCAACAGCAAATTCAGCACGATGGCGATGAAAGCCGCCGGCAGCAGGCCGGAGGTCATCAGGATGCGAAGTGTGTCCGGCAGATACTGCACCGCTTTCGGCTCAAGCTGCAGGCCGAGGCCGATACTGAGGGCGATGGCGAAGATCACCATGTTGCGGCGGTTCCAGTGCACGTCGCTCAGCATTGAGATACCGGCAGCGACGACCATGCCGAACATGACGATCACCCCGCCGCCGAGCACCTCGATCGGGATGGTGCGGATGATGGCTCCGACCTTCGGGACCAGCCCGCAGATGATCAGGAAGACGGCACCGTAGGTCACGACATGGCGGCTCATCACACCGGTCATGGCGATCAGGCCGACATTCTGGCTGAAGGAGGTGTTCGGCAATCCGCCGAAGAAACCGGCAAGCGCCGAGCCGAGACCGTCGGCGAAAGTCGCACCACGGATTTCCGTGTCCGTCGCCTCACGGCCAGCGCCGCCCTTGGTGATGCCGGAAACATCGCCCACCGTCTCCACGGCGGAAACGAAGGCCATCAGGCAGAAGCCGATGATCGCCGCACCGGAAAACTCGATGCCGTATTTGAAAGGCTGCGGCAGGGCGAACACAGCCGCCCGTTCCCATGATCCGCCGATGGCGCCAAGCGGCAGCATGCCCACGGCGATGGCATAGAGATATCCGGCGATCAGACCGATCAGCACCGCCGACACCGAGAGCATGCCGCGTGCGAAGAATTTCAGCCCCAGCGTGACCAGGATGACGATTCCTGCCGCGGACCAGTTCAGCAGCGAGCCATATTCCGGCTGGTTTACCGCCGGGACCCCGCCCGCCGCATATTGAATGCCGACCTTGACCAGTGCGAGGCCGATCAGCGTGACGACCAGACCGGTCACAAGTGGCGGCAAGGCGAAGCGGATACGCCCGATCACGGTGCCGAGCAGGGCATGAAACAGTCCGCCGACAATGACACCGGTGAAGAGTGCCGCGAGCCCGTCCACGCCCTTGCCCGCGACCAGCGGGATCATGATCGGCAGAAAGGCAAAGGATGTCCCCTGCACCACTGGCAGTTTCGCGCCAACAGGTCCGATGGAGAATGTCTGCAGCAATGTCGCGATGCCAGCGAACACCATCGACATCTGGATCATGTAAAGCAGCTCGGGGAAATCCGGCGAGTTGGAGCCGAATCCGAAACCGGCGGCACCTGCAACAATGATCGCCGGGGTAACGTTCGAAACGAACATCGCCAGCACATGCTGGATCCCAAGCGGTATGGCTGTCATTGGTGGCGGCGTGAAATTCGGGTCACGAAGCTGTTCCGGTGTCCCGATTGAATTGTCAGACATGCGCACACTCCTGCTGTTCACAAGACCGGACGTTTCCCCTGGCTTCGCTTGTTCACTCCTGGAGTGCCGGCGCGGCCCCCGCCGCGCCGCGAAGTCTTAAATTTTCAGTACCATATATTTTGGTGAAGAGCACCCGGCACAGCGCAACCATTGCGGGCCGGAAAGAGCCGCCACTCAGACGATAAGGAAGCTCGCCGCGTCGAGCTGTGCCGGTGCCACGCCGATGAGGGTGACGGAGTTACCATCCGCGAGATCGAGCACCGCGTTCCCGGCTCCGTCCGACGTGATGCGCGCCAGCATGTCGGCGGCACTGGTGACACCGGTTCCGTTGATCCCCGTGCTCACGCCAATCATGTCTTCCCCGATAGTGAAGTCCTGGATCGTGTCCACGCCGTCACCATCGCCGAACCGGAACAGGTCGCCTCCGGCCCCGCCGACAAGCGTGTCTGCACCTGCGCCGCCGGAAAGCGTGTCCGCGCCAAGATTGCCGCACAGGGAGTCATTGCCCGCACCGCCATCGAGAAGGTCCGCGTCCTGCCCGCCATAGAGCGTGTCGTTCCCGCCTTCACCCTGCAGGCTGTCGGCCCCGTGATTGCCGTACAGCAGGTCGTTCCCGTCCCCGGCCCGGAGCGTGTCCGCGCCGAGATTGCCCCAGAGACTGTCGTCCCCCCTGTTTCCGCAAACAACGTCGTTATCCTGTCCGCCATAGACCCGGTCGGCGCCCTGGCCGCCATAAATCGTGTCCTGGCCGGTATTGCCGTAGAGGATGTCCGCGTCCTGATTTCCATAGATCAGGTCGGCCCCGTCATTCCCGTACAACAGATCATTACCGGCGCCGCCGGAGATCGTATCGTCCCCCGCATTGGCGGTGACGGTGTCATTGCCGCCAAACACCCTGATATGGTCGGCGGTAGAGCCGCCGACGAGCCGGTCGTCCCCCTCCGAGCCGGACATCACACCATCGCCACTGGAGGAGACTGGCGTCGCGGGCAGGGTCAGGACCACGTCGTTGCCGGTCCCGCCCGCATAGCTGATCGTGTAGGTGGCGCCTCCGGCGGTGATCGACGCGCCTTCCGCCAGGCCGGAAAATGTTCCGGTAACCGCATCGACCCCGTCATTGTCGATCAGGACATAGGTGGCACCGGCGGAGGGAATATCGGTGACCGTCAGGCTCAGGGTGGCGCCCGAGATGGTGACGGTTCCGGTGACCGCGATCTGGTCATACCCGGTGCCCGCTGCGGTGCCCTCGATCTCCATGTTGGCCGTGGAGCCGGAGGCCAGCGTCAGGTTGCCGGTCGAGATCTTTCCCGGACTGTTGCCGGGCGCAATCGTACCGCCGCTCGCGACCGTGACTGCCGTCGAGAAGGTGCTGGTGCCGCCGAGGGTGGCGCCGGATGCGACGGTATAGGTGCCGCCTCCGGCGATCGTGCCGGTGCCGCTGATGGTGCCGGAAAAGTTGGTCGACGCGGAATCCGTGAGCGTGAGCGTACCGGTGCCGATATTGAGCGTGCCGCTGCCGCTGAGACTGCCGATGGTCTCGCTCGTGCCGTTCAGATCGAACGTCGCCCCGCTCGAAACGGTTACGCTCCCCCCGTCGGCAAGGGCGCTGCCGCCGGAAACCTGCAGAGTCCCGCCATTGACCGTGGTCCCGCCCGAATAGGTGTTCGTGCCGCTCAGAATGACGGTGCCGGTACCCGATTTCGTCAGGCTCCCGGTGCCGGAAATATCATTGTCGATGGTGGTGGCCCCGGTCACCGCCAGCCCGCCGCCGCTCAAGGTCACATTGCCGGTGCCGAGATTGCTGTCGGTCGAGACCGAGAGCGTGCCGCCGCTGACAGTCGTGGTGCCGGTATAGGTGTTCGTGCCGCTCAGCGTCAGTGTGCTGGCGCCCGTCTTGGTCAGGTTCCCGGTACCCGAGACCACCCCGCTCATCGTCACGTTGGCGCCGACATTGATAGTGCCGTTCGAGGCGCCGAGCGCGATCGCATTGTCGATCGTCGTGGCGCCGGTCACCGCCAGCGTGCCGCCGTTGATCGTCACCGTGCCGGCGCTCAGATTACCATCCGCCGCCACCGACAGCGTGCCCTGGTTGAGGGTCATGGCACCGGAAGCAGTGTTAGTGCCGGATAGTGTCAGTGTGCCGGTACCGCTTTTCACCAGCGCATTCGTGCCGTCATCGGTCACGTTACCGTTAATGGTGACATTGTTGGCGCCGGTATCAATGGTCGCCGTATTCTCGATCTCGATGTTCGAGGTGTAGGCGCCGCTGGTCGTGAATCGGACGGTCGAGTTGCCCTCGATATCGATCAGGGGCGCCGAGGTCGTCGTCCCGATCTCGGCGGTCGTACCGCCGAGGACCCAGATCTTGTTTGTCCCGCTGACCGAGCCGTTGAGAGCGACGGTTCCGCCACCTTGCGTTGCAAGGATGCGGGCTCCGGCGGAAAAGGATATCCCCGAGTTGATGGTCATTGTCTGACCGGCGGAAGGACGGAAATAGATATGCGAATCCGCGATGATGTCCGCACCGCCGATCGTCAGGGAGGTCGTCGTTCCGGTGAAGTTGAAACTCGTGGCCGCCCCATTGGTAAAGGCCGGCGAGGCCGCGAGAGTAATCGTGGCACCGGCACCGAGGTTGTTGAAATTCACGGTTTGATCGACAGCCGCGGCGGCGGCCTGGAGCGTTCCCGCGCTGGCATCACCAAGCGTACTCGTGACGTCCACGGTGAGCAGACCCGGCCAGAGCGCGGCCCGTTCGGGATCGAGCAAGGCTGGGACCATGTCCGCGCGCCCACCGGCCGCAACATCGAACATCCAGTCCCCGCCGCGTGCCGCAGCGCCGGTCGGCGTGCTGGAGGCGAGAACGGGCGCATCGAGCGCCAGGGAGAGCGCTTCGACAAACCACCGCCCGGCGTCACCACCCCCGACGGAACAGCCGTAGAGAGTGAGCGGCCGGCCGGCAAGCATCCGCCGGAGTTCGTCGAGACGGCGATCGCCCCGCGCCAGTGTCTCCAGCCCGATCTCTCCAGCGGAAAGTTCGAGCACACCCGGTCTTCCGTGACTGAACAGATGCACTGAAGACGCATGTGCCCCGGCAGTTCGAACAGCATATTCAAGAGCGTGCAGCGGGTCGGCACCCGGCCCGAGCCGGACAATTTCCGGCGCGCCAGTCATCGCCCGGATCAGGATATCGACAGCGGGAAGCCCCACATCGATGAGCGCAGCGGCTCTGGCCCGGGATTCGGCACACGGCTTGCGCCCACCCCGGTACGGACCGAGAGAGCCTTCCCGCCGACCTTGACGACTCAAAGCTGTGACGATCATCTGGCTTTTAATTTTCTATAAAATTATAGATCTCACTTTAATTTTACCAACTTTTGTACATTCAAAACTATTGGAATGATTAGAATTTCCAAAAAAATAATTTTGGAAATTCATCCCGCGACACAGCCCCGGATGCCCTCCCTAGCCCTCGGACCGGTCCGTGCTGCCGCGATCCCGGCCGAACAGCCTCTCAAGCGGAAACGGCGGCAACCAGGACTCGCGGCGGACACACCACAGCTCGTAGGTCGGTTTTAGCTGGTCCGGCTTATCCAATGCCCCCAGATGCACCTCAATTTCGTCTGCACTGCGGGAGAAAACGGACGAGCCGCAATGGGGACAGAAAAACCGGCCTTCATAGCCGCGCACGTCGCCATCGATTGTCACCGCACCTTCAGGAAATACCGCTGACGCATGAAACAGCGCCCCATGATGCTTGCGGCAATCCAGACAATGACAAATCCCGACCCGATACGGACGCCCCGACGCCACGATCCGGACGCTGCCACACAGGCAGCCACCAGTGAATTTTTCCATGCCGCATCCCCCTGAAACCAAGTGCTCGGAATGGGTACAACGAACAACACGATTACCGCAATTTCCCCCCCCCTGCCGATCAGGCTGCAAACAGGACGCAGGCGGTCACCGGGGCCGAG
>NZ_CAXBDC010000161.1:0-6628 GCF_963974195.1 uncultured Nisaea sp. | reverse complement strand
AATCGGCAAGGCTTTCCAGAATGTAGCTGGCAAACTGGATCATCATGGTGACGGCAAATACCCCGAGGAAACTGGCCATCAGGTATTTGACGTACATGCCGTAGCCGGATTGGGAGACCTCAAAGCTGAGCAACGGGCTGTTGATGATCGCGGACTTGCTCCACATGCCGATGGCCATGACCGTGATGCAGAGTGACATGCCGAGCAGCAGTGAGCCCCAGATATTGATAAGGCCCCGGATGCGGGAGGTCAGGCCTGCATACAGCACATCGACGCGGACATGACCGTCTTCGTAAAGCGTGTAGGCGCTGGCAAAGAGGAAGAGGGCGCCGTACCAGAAGCGGACCAGATCCCCCTGGAATGCCTGCTCGTAGGAGAAGATGAACCGGCTGAGCACAATCCCGAGTTCTGCTCCGACAACGAGCAAGGCCAGCCAGGTAAAGCCGAGTGACCGGGTAAAGCAGGCAACCAGGCAGCCCACCAGAACCAGCGGAATATGGACATAACTGCCCCGGAACTGCGGGCGACCAAGAGATGTCGCGAGCTCGTCTCCGAAGAGTGTTGGGAGCAGCTCTTCAACCCGGAGGAAGGAGATGATCATGTCCGCAACACCGACGAAAATCACCGCCCAGAAAGCTGAGCGGACGATATAGGCCGCAATTCCCACCATCACTGTTGAGTCTTGCCGCAGGGGGCGGTCCGGGGTGCGTGCCGTATAAAAAGCGGCGCCGGCGATACAGGCGAGGTAACTCAGGGCCTGCAGCCATCCGAGCATTTGCGCGGTGCCGTCCAGCGGTTTCCTCAGGCTGCTCGGCCCGAAGATGCCCAGATGGTCGACGAGCGTCATAAAGCCCGGCCAATCCTGCCAGAAGATCAGGTAATTGTTGAGAATGAACATGAGAGTGAGGGTGACGCTTGACCAGCAAAAGATGCGGGTAAGCGCGGAGACCGGCGTTTGCATAAACGCGCCCTCTCGCTCTGTCGCGGAGACGTTGGTCGGTTCGGACATGTTTCGAAATCTCTTATAGGACCGAGGCGGGATTCAGAAACCCCGCCTCGGCACGCGTTAAGAAAAAACGCTGGTTTTAGAGGCCAAGCACACGGTTGCGCTTTTGCGAGTAACCGATGTCGGCGATTTTCAGCCAGCTACCGGCGCCTGTACGGGCCTTCTCGAAGCTCTCGTGAACGCGGAGAGCCAGATCGCTGTGCGCCTTGGTTTCCTCGAAGACCTCTTCAGCCGCACTGCCAAACGCGTCATAGACGTCGTCGTTGAACTCGCGGACCTGAACGCCCTGCTCATCAATGAGCTTACGGAGGTATTCACCGTTCTTGGCGTTGTATTCGGCCATCATCCAGTCGTTGGTCTGGTGAGCAACGGCGGTGATGAGTGCCTGGTCGGCCTTGCTGAGACCACCCCACCAGGAGGCGTTCATGCCGAGTGAGTCGAACCCGCCCGGCTCATGCATGCCCGGGAAGTAGTAGTACTTGGTAGCTTCGTAGAACTTCATCGCATAGTCGTTCCACGGACCAACCCATTCCGTGGCCTCGATGGCGCCGGAAACAAGGTTTTCATAGATCTGGCCGCCCGGCAGGGAAACCGGAGAGGCGCCCAGCTTGGCCATGACGTCGCCGCCGAGACCCGGGATACGCATCTTCAGGCCCTTGAGGTCGTCGGGGCTGTTGATTTCCTTGTTGAACCAGCCGCCCATCTGCACACCGGTGTTACCGGCCGGAAGGCACTTGAGGCCGTAGTCGCTGGCGAGTTCGTCCCAGAGTTCCTGGCCGCCCATGTGGTGGACCCAGGCGCTCATTTCGCTGGCGGTCAGGCCGAACGGCACGGACGTGAAATATGCCCAGGCCGGGTGTTTGCCTTTCCAGTAGTAATCGGCGGCGTGATAAGCCTGCGCGTTACCGGAAGCGACTTCGTCAAACGAGTCGAAAGCGCCGACACGTTCGCCAGCGGCGAAGTATTCGACGTGGATACGGCCGTCAGACACATCTCCAAGGCGCTTCGCGAGAAGCTGCGCGTTGGTTCCGAGACCCGGGAAGTCGCGGCCCCAGGTCGAGACGATCACCATCTCGATGCGTTCTTGGGCAAGCGCCGGTTTCGGGAAGGAAGATGCTGCGGCAACGGCTGTGGCGCCGCCGACGCTGGCAAGCCCAGCCTTGGTGATAAAATCACGACGTTTCATTGTTAAAGCTCCCTAGTTCTTTTGTTCATTCATCAGTGCGAATTGGTTCGCAGAGTGAAGCCACTGACCGCACACGTTACAAGTGCCTATTCGCAGCTCGCGAAATTAGTGCGTTCGAATTTTTGATTTGGCAACCATTCTTCACGCTGATTGTAACAATGCGGCATAAATTTGCTCAACAGCCCCTCTCTAGAGTTAGAAAATATCAATTTCGCGATTTTAAAACTCGAAATATGGTCGAATCAGGGCAGGGCTCACACAGGCAAGGCTGTCGTTTCCTTGATGGTCTCCATAGAGAAACGTGACGTGACCTCGCTGAGTGCTGTGAGTTCGACAAGGTTCTTGTAGAACAGGTCGAAGCTTTTCATGTCGGGAACGACAACTTTCAGCATGTAGTCCACTTCGCCTGCCATCCGGTGAAATTCGAGCACTTCCGGCATGCCCTGGACGGAGTCGGCGAAGGATTTCAGCCAGCCACCGGAATGCTCCCCGGTCTTGATGCTGACGAATACTGTCAGGCCGTAGCCCAGTTTGTCCGCGTCCAGAACTGCCACCTGGCGCTTTATCAATCCTTCCGCCTGCATGCGATTGATTCGTTTCCAGCAAGGCGAAGCGGAGAGCCCGACAAGCCGGGCAATATCCGAAACTGAGATGCTGCTGTCTTCCTGCAAGAGCCGCAGGATCTTTCGGTCCATGTCATCCATTCTCAAATTTCCTGTTTTGTGACAGTCGCGTTCTCTGTGGTCCACATATGAGAACAATATTTTCTTTTTGGTGGGGTCATATTGTCGATTTGGGAAAAATAATGATATTTCAGGAGCGTTGAGAGTTCAATACCCCTCCAAACCCGGTAACGGGAACGCGGTCGATTTTTAGATTTACGTTTCGCCAATCGGACAGCCAGTAATGAAGTATTTTCCGATATTCGCCGACCTTGCCGGCCAACATGTGCTTCTGGTCGGGGGCAATGAAGACACTGCCCGCAAGCTGCGCCTTCTGTTGAAGACGGAAGCGAACATCCGGGTTGTGACGTCCGCGCCGAATGCCGAAATCGAGGCGCATGCTGCCGCTGGACGCATTGACCTGCGCCATCGCGGGTTTGAGGGGCGGGATCTTGAAGGCGTGCGCCTCGCTATTATTGGTGACGCCGAGGCCCTGGACGTTGACTGGCTGGCGCAGCAGGTCCGCGACACCGGCATTCCGACCAATGTTGTCGACCGTCCGGATCTCTCTACTTTCATTATCCCCGGTATCGTGGATCGCGATCCCATCGTGGTTGCCATCGGCAGCGAGGGAGCGGCACCGGTCATGGTCCGCCGTATCCGAGAGCAGATCGAGCGCACCCTGCCGGTCCGGCTCGGCGCTCTGGCCCGGTTTGCCCAGAGCTTTCGCAGTGCCGTGATGTCAGCCATCTCGGACGGCGGTGAACGCCGCATGTTCTGGGAGAACGTTTTCGACGGTGCCATCGCGAATGATGTGCTTGCAGGCCGGGAAGCGGCCGGGCGGGAAGCCATGTTGCGGCTGGTCAACGGCTCCCGGCGCCAGGGTGGCAGCTCATCGGGCAGCGTTGCCCTGGTCGGCGCCGGACCCGGTGATCCGGATCTGCTGACCCTGAAGGCACTGCGTCTGATGCAGGACGCGGATGTGATCGTGCATGACGCGCTGATCGGCCCGACCATGCTGGATTATGTCCGGCGCGATTCGATCCGCATCGATGTCGGCAAGCGAGCAGGGCAGCATTCTTACAGTCAGGACGATATCAACGCGCTGCTGGCCGAGCATGCCGAAGCAGGCAGCCGCGTGGTGCGTCTGAAAGGCGGGGATCCGTTTATCTTCGGTCGGGGCGGTGAGGAGCTGGCCTATCTGAAAGAGCGCGGCATTGCCGTCGAGACCGTGCCCGGCGTGACAGCGGCGCTTGGCGCGGCATCCGCCGCCGGTCTGCCGCTGACCCATCGTGATCATGCCAACCGGCTGACCATTCTGACCGGGCATGACCGGAACGGGGTGTCCGAGTTCGACAGCCATGTCCTGGCCGACACCAAGGGCACCGTCGTCATCTATATGGGCCTTGGCGCCGCGCCGCGGATCATGGAGACGGCGCTCGATTCTGGCCGTGCGCCGGAAACACCGGTTGCCGTGATCGAGAAGGCGACCCTGCCGGACCAGCGCATTCTGAAAACAACCCTGGCCGATCTCGCCGGAATGGTTGCCGAGCGGCAGGTTTCTGCCCCCGCGTTGATCGTTCTCGGTGATGTGGCCGCGCTTGCCGAAGGTGAAATTTTTGAGGCCGTTGCCCCCGAGGGTCGGCGCCTCGCCGTTTAGGAACTGAAGAGAATGAAAGTGACGACCAAGGTCATGACCGCCAACCGTCTGGGTGATGGCGCTGTTGTTTATCTTGCCGATGACAACGACTGGGTATTGGCGCTCGACGACGCAGAGGTTGCCGACGGTGAAGAGGCGGCCGCCGCCCTTGAGGCGCGCGCGGCCGCATCGGCTGCCCGGCAGGAAGTCGTGAGCACCTATCTGTTCGCCGTCTCCGTTTCCGATACCGGCATCGCGCCGGTGAGTCAGCGCGAAATCATCCGCGCCGCCGGGCCGACTGTTGGCACGGACCTCCCCGCAACCACCCCATTGGTTTGACGCGATGTATACGTATAACGAATTCGATCACGCCTTCGTCCGGGACCGGACCGCGGAATTCCGTGACCAGGTCGCGCGCCGGATCGCCGGTGAGCTGACGGAGGACGAGTTCAAGCCGCTGCGCCTGATGAACGGCCTCTATCTGCAGCTTCACGCCTATATGCTGCGGGTCGCGATTCCCTATGGCACGCTTTCCGCCGCGCAGATGCGCCAGCTCGGCTATATCGCCCGGCGCTGGGACCGCAACTGGGGTCACTTCACCACCCGTCAGAACATCCAGTACAACTGGACGAAGCTGGACGACGTGCCGGACATTCTGGATGCGCTCGCCGATGTTGAGATGCATGCGATCCAGACCAGCGGAAACTGCATTCGGAACGTGACCGCCGATCAATTCGCCGGCGTTGCCGCCGATGAGATCGAGGATTCCCGTGTCTGGGCTGAAATCATGCGGCAATGGTCGACGCTGCACCCGGAATTCACCTTCCTGCCGCGCAAGTTCAAGATCGCCATTACCGGCTCGGAGAACGACCGGGCGGCGGTGAAACTGCACGATATCGGCTTGCGCATGCGCCGCAACGATGCCGGTGAAGTCGGCTTCGAGGTGATCGTCGGCGGCGGGCAGGGGCGTACGCCCATCGTCGGTGAGACGATCCGCGAATTCCTGCCGAAACAGCATCTGCTGTCATATCTGGAAGCGATCCTGCGGACCTATAACCTGCTTGGCCGCCGGGACAATCTCTACAAGGCCCGGATCAAGATCCTCGTCGCCGCCGTCGGTATCGAGAAATTCGCCGAAATGGTCGAGGAAGAGTGGCAGGAGATCAAGGACAGCGCATTGACGCTGGACGCCGCGAAGATTGCGGAGATCGAACGACATTTCGCTCCGCCGACCTATGAGGATATCGCGGAGCCGGTTGCCCCCTACGATGCCGCGCGCTTCACCGATCCGGCCTTTGCCGCCTGGACCCGGACCAATCTCTTCCCGCACAAGCAGCCGGGCTACTCCATTGTCACGGTATCCCTTAAGCCTGCGGGCGGGGTGCCGGGAGATGCCACGGCGGAGCAGATGGAAGCGCTGGCCGATCTGGCGGAGAAATACTCGCTCGGCGAGCTGCGGATCGCACACGAGCAGAACGTGGTGCTGCCCTATGTCCGCAAGCAGGATCTGCACAAACTTTGGCAGGTTCTCGGAGAGCATGGGCTGGCCGACGCCAATATCGGCCTGATCACGGACATCATCTCCTGCCCGGGCCTCGATTACTGCAACCTGGCCAATGCCCGGGCGATCCCGATCGCGCAGCGTTTGAGCCGGCATTTCTCCGATCCGGCGCTGCAATCCGAGATCGGCCCGATCACGCTGAACATCTCCGGCTGCATCAATGCCTGCGGACATCACCATGTCGGCAATATCGGCATCCTCGGCGTCGATAAGAAAGGCGTCGAGCATTACCAGATCACCATCGGCGGGATCGCGGACGAGAACGCCGCTATCGGCAAGATCCTTGGCCCGTCCTTCCCGGCCGAAGGGGTGGTGGATGCCATCGATACCCTGATCGGAACGTTCCGCAATATCCGCACCGAAGGCGAGACCTTCATCGACACGGTGTCCCGTGTCGGCATCACCCCCTTCAAGGAGACTCTCTATGCCAATCATTAAGAATGGCCGTATCCAGGAAGATATCTGGGTTTCGCTGACGGACCGGGAGGCTGAAACGCTTGGCCGGGACACGCCGGTGCTTGTCAGTCTCGAGGAATGGAAGGCCGGCCGAGAGACACTGGTCGCCAATTTCGAC
>NZ_CAXBDC010000160.1:0-6652 GCF_963974195.1 uncultured Nisaea sp. | reverse complement strand
GTGGTGTATTTCCGCAATCGCGGAAGCATCGCGGTCGAAGATATCAACCTGATGAAAGGGTAAGGCCGGATGTACGCCGCAATCGTCTTCCTGCCGCTGCTCGGCAGTCTCATCGCGGGCTTCGGAAACCGCGCCATCGGAGACCGCCCGGCGCAGCTTGTCACCTGTGCCGGCATGTTCGGTGCGCTGGGGCTCTCGATCATCGCGTTCTTCGATGTCGCGCTCGGCGGTAACCCGGTCACGGTCGAGCTGTTTACCTGGATCTCTTCGGGATCGATGGAAGCCTCCTGGGCGCTCAAGTTCGACACCCTGACGGCGGTCATGCTGATCGTGGTCACCGGCGTGTCGACCATGGTTCATGTCTATTCCATCGGCTACATGAGCCACGATCCCTCCAAGCCGCGCTTCATGGCCTATCTCAGCCTCTTCACCTTCGCCATGCTGATGCTGGTGACGGCGGACAATCTAGTGCAGATGTTCTTCGGCTGGGAAGGCGTCGGTCTGGCCTCCTATCTGCTGATCGGCTTCTGGTTCCACAAGCCGTCCGCCAATGCCGCGGCGATGAAGGCCTTCGTCGTCAACCGTGTCGGTGACTTCGGTTTCGCCCTTGGCATTTTCGGCACCTACCTGCTGTTCGATACCGTCGTGCTGGACGACATTTTCGCCGCCGCACCGGACAAGGCGGGCATGACGCTCGAGTTCCTCGGTATGGAATGGCACGCGTTGACCGTGCTCTGCATGCTGCTGTTCATCGGCGCCATGGGCAAGTCGGCCCAGCTTGGTCTGCACACCTGGCTGCCGGACGCCATGGAAGGCCCGACCCCGGTCTCCGCGCTAATTCACGCGGCAACCATGGTCACGGCCGGTGTCTTCATGGTGGCGCGTCTGTCACCGATGATGGAATTCTCGCCCGACACGCTGATGGTGATCACAATCGTCGGGGCGACCACGGCCTTCTTCGCGGCGACGGTCGGCCTCTGCCAGAACGATATCAAGCGGGTGATCGCCTATTCGACCTGTAGCCAGCTCGGCTACATGTTCTTTGCCTGCGGTGTCTCGGCCTATTCGGCCGCCATCTTCCACCTGATGACGCACGCTTTCTTCAAGGCGCTGCTGTTCCTTGGCGCGGGTTCGGTGATCCACGCCATGTCGGACGAGCAGGACATGCGCAACATGGGTGGCATCTGGAAGCACATCAAACTCACCTACATCATGATGTGGGTCGGCAGCTGGGCCCTGGTCGGTCTGCCGCCATTCTCCGGCTTCTTCTCCAAGGATCTGATCATCGAAGTGGCCTATGCCCGGCATACCGGTGTTGGCGATTATGCCTTCTGGCTCGGTGTCGGCGCGGCCTTCATGACTGCCTTCTACAGCTGGCGTCTGCTGATCATGACCTTCCACGGCACGCCGCGCGCGAGCAAGGAAGTCATGAGTCATATCCATGAATCCCCGCCGGTCATGACGGTGCCGCTGATCGTTCTTGCGATCGGTGCGGTGTTTGCCGGCTGGCTCGGATACCAATATTTCGGCGGCGAGCTGCGTGAGGAATTCTGGGGTGCCGCGATCTTCGTTGCCGAGGGTAACGATACGATCGAGATGGCCCATCACCACTTGCCGACATGGGTGAAGCTGCTGCCGATTGTTGTGACGGTCGCCGGTATCGCGCTTGCCTATATCATGTACATGTTCGCCCCCGGCTTGCCGGCGAAGGTGGCCTCAACCTTCCGGCCGATCTACCTGTTCCTGTTGAACAAATGGTATTTCGACGAGCTGTACGACTACATCTTCGTACGCCCGGCCATGAAAATTGGCCGCATCTTCTGGAAGAGCGGGGACGGCGCGATCATCGACGGCTTCGGGCCGGATGGCGTCAGTCTGGTCACCAGACTTGCGGCGATCCGAACCGGCAAGATGCAGTCCGGATATGTCTACCATTATGCCTTTGCGATGATGATCGGCGTGGTCGCGATCATCTCCTGGTACATGCTGATGAGCGGGAAGTAAGACCATGAGCGATTGGCCTCTCCTCTCTCTGGTAACCTTCCTGCCGCTTGCGGGCGCTCTCTTCATCGCGCTGACCCGCGGCGAGGAGCAACAGGTTGCCAAGAATGCCCGCTACGTGGCGCTCTGGACCTCGTTGATCACCTTCGTTGTCTCGCTGCTGATCTGGGCCGGGTTCGACCCGAGCACGGCTGATTTCCAGTTCGTGGAGAAACGCGACTGGCTGCCGGACTGGGGCATCGGCTATCACATGGGTGTCGACGGCATCTCCATGTGGTTCGTGCTGCTGTCCACGCTGCTGACGCCGATCTGCATCCTTTCAAGCTGGGAAGCGGTGCAGAAGCGGGTGAAGGAATACATGATCGCCTTCCTGGTCCTCGAGACCCTGATGGTCGGCATGTTCTGTGCTCTCGATATCCTCGTCTTCTATATCTTCTTCGAAGGCGTGCTGATCCCGATGTTCCTGATTATCGGGATCTGGGGCGGTGCCCGCCGGGTCTATGCGGCGTTCAAGTTCTTCCTTTATACGCTGCTCGGCTCCGTGCTGATGCTAATCGCCATCCTGACCATGTATCTGCAGACCGGCACAACGGACATTCCGGCCCTGATGGCTGCGGGCTTCCCCTCGGAATTGCAGACCTGGCTCTGGCTCGCGTTCTTTGCATCCTTCGCGGTCAAGGTGCCGATGTGGCCGGTTCATACCTGGTTGCCGGACGCGCACGTTGAGGCGCCGACTGCCGGGTCCGTGATCCTGGCTGGTGTGCTGCTGAAGATGGGCGGTTACGGTTTCCTGCGTTTCTCCATTCCGATGTTCCCGGAAGCGACCGAGTATTTCGCGCCGCTGGTTTTCACGCTCAGCATCGTGGCGGTGATCTACACTTCGCTGGTCGCGCTGGTGCAGGAAGATATGAAGAAGCTGATCGCCTATTCGTCGGTCGCGCATATGGGCTTCGTCACCATCGGTATGTTCACGCTGAATACCCAGGGCGTTGAAGGCTCGATCTTCCAGATGCTGAGCCACGGTGTGGTCTCGGGCGCGCTTTTCCTCTGCGTCGGTGTTGTCTATGACCGGATGCACACCCGTGAGATTGCTGCCTATGGCGGTCTGGTCGAGCGGATGCCGCGTTATGCGCTGGTCTTCATGATCTTCACGATGGCATCGGTCGGGCTTCCGGCCACCGGCGGGTTCGTTGGCGAGTTCCTGGTCCTGATGGGCGCGTTCAAGGCCAGCACATGGCTTGCGGCCTTTGCGGCAACAGGCCTGATCCTCGGCGCGGCCTACATGCTTTATCTCTATCGCCGGATTATCTTCGGGGTGCTGGACAAGGAGGCTCTGAAACAGATCCTTGACCTGTCCCCCCGCGAGATAGCGATTTTCGTGCCGCTTATCATCCTCGTCTTCTGGATGGGCATCTATCCCTCGACCTTCCTCGACATCATGTCGGTGTCCGTCGATCATCTGATCACCAACTACAAGGTTGCGCTCGGCGATGCCGGCGTGGCCGTGGCCGCCCACTAGGGCAGGAGTGAGACCCATGGACGCGATCACAACGCTTCCCGTGATGAGCCCGGCGGCCGGGGAAATTTTCCTGGCAGCTGCCGCCATGGCACTGCTCATGTTCGGTGTGTTCAAAGGCGGCAAGGCACAGGAGGCGACCTCCTGGCTCGCCGTTGCGGTGCTTCTGATAGCCGGCGGTCTGGTGCTGAGCCATGGTGGCAATACGACACCGGCCTTTTTCGGCATGTTCGAGGCAGGACCGTTCGCGCAATTCGCCAAGATCCTGATCCTGGCAGGCTCTATCCTGTCGATCATCATGTCCCGGAGCACGTTCCGGCAGGACAGTTTCGAGCGGTTCGAGTATCCGGTGCTGATCGTGCTGTCGACGCTCGGCATGCTGATGATGGTGTCGGCAAACGACATGATCGCGCTGTATATCGGGCTTGAGGTGCAGAGCCTGGCGCTCTATGTCATCGCCTCGATCCGGCGTGACACGCTGCGCTCGACCGAAGCCGGCCTCAAATATTTCGTTCTGGGCGCGCTGTCCTCGGGGATGCTGCTTTATGGCTCCTCCATGGTTTATGGCTTCGCCGGGACGACCGAGTTCGACACTCTGGCGAGCGTATTCGCCGGTCTGCAAGGCGAGCAGCCGTCCGTCGGTCTGATCATCGGGCTGGTCTTCGTGATCTGCGGCCTTGCCTTCAAGGTCTCCGCCGTGCCGTTCCATATGTGGACGCCGGACGTCTATGAAGGCGCGCCGACACCGGTCACCGCACTGTTCGCGGTTGCGCCCAAAGTCGCCGCACTGGCGCTGTTCCTGCGGGTTCTGCTGGAGCCGTTCGGAGCGCTGGTTGGCGAATGGCAGCAGATCATTGCCCTGATTGCGGTGCTTTCCATGGCGCTCGGGTCCATCGCGGCAATCGTCCAGACCAATATCAAGCGCCTGATGGCCTACAGCTCCATCGGTCATATGGGCTATGCGCTGGTCGGTCTTGCTGCTGCGAACGAAGCGGGTGTCAGCGGCATTCTGGTTTATCTCGCCCTCTATCTCTTCATGAATGTCGGCACCTTCGCCTGCATCCTCTCGATGCGCCGGCAGGGCCGTCTGGTCGAGAGCATTCACGATCTGGCAGGGCTTTCCAAAACCCATCCGGGGATGGCGGCGATGATCATGATTTTCATGTTCTCGATGGCCGGTATTCCGCCGCTCGCCGGTTTCTTCGGCAAGTGGTTCGTCTTCATGGCGGCGGTCAATGCGGGTCTTTTCGCTCTGGCGATTCTTGGTGTTATCGCCAGCGTGATTGGCGCCTTCTACTATCTGCGTATCGTCAAGATCATGTATTTCGATGAAGCAGAAGAGCCGCTGGACAGCGCCATTCCGGGTGACCTGAAAATCATCATGACGGTGATGGCTGCTGTGACTCTGCTGTTCTTCATCGTTCCCGCACCGCTCGTCAGCAGCGCCAAGGCAGCGGCATCGGCCCTGTTCGCGGGATAAGAGGCAAGTGGCTCGTGCTTGACGGACTGTCGGGCCGGGCCCTGAAGGACCTGAATATTTGAACCACGAGCGCCAGAGCCACGGCTTCAGGATTCTCGGTTACGATTCCGTATCCAGTACGAATGACGAAGCTGATCGTCTGGCGCAAGACGGTGCTCCGGACCGGACACTGGTCTGGGCGCGAAGCCAGAACTCGGGCCGGGGACGGCTTGGCCGGAGCTGGGTATCCCCGGAAGGCAATCTCTATACGACGGCACTCTTGGACCCGGGAGTGCCGCTCGGCCGCTTGCAGGAGCTCTCATTTGTCGCCTCGCTTGCGGTTCATGATACCGTCTCCGGACTGTTACCGGACCCCGATACGGACCTGGTTCTGAAATGGCCGAATGATGTGCTGCTGGGGGGCGCCAAGATCTCGGGTATCCTGACGGAGACCCGTGTTCGCGGAGATCATGTTGTTGCCCTGCTCGGGGTGGGGATCAATCTCGCCCATGCTCCGGATGCCGCCCGGTATCCGACAACGGCTCTTGCGGATCACCTGTCCGCGCCACTCACCGTTGAGGAACTGCTCGATTGCTATCTGAAGGCATTGTCGGTGCGCTACGGGCTCTGGCGATCTGACGGGTTTGCACAGATCAGGGAGGCATGGGCCCTGCGCTCGCGCTGGATTGGTCGGAAGGTTTCCGTCGAAAATGGTGAGCTGAAGATCATTGGCCGGTACGACGGGATAGAGGCTGACGGTTCGATGATTGTTTCGGGTGAGGGCGGCGAGAAGCACAGAATTTCTGCCGGTGATGTTCGGCTTGCGGAGGACAATTGATGCTGTTGACGATTGATTGCGGCAATACGAACACGGTATTCGCGGTGTTCTCCGCTGGAGAGAAACGGGGCTCCTGGAGAGCCTCGACCAATGTGGCGCGCACGGCGGATGAATATGCCGTCTGGCTGACGCAGCTGATGGCGCTCGAGGGGATCGACCGGAGCGATATCGGCGACGTGATCATGGCGACTGTTGTGCCGGAGGTGGTTTTCAATCTGGAAACCCTGTGCCGGAAATATTTCAACACGGAGCCGATGATAGTGGGCCGGAAGGGCGTTGATCTGGGGATTGATATCCGGATCGAGCGGCCGACCGAAGTCGGTGCGGACCGGCTGGTGAATGCTATTGCCGCGCATGCGGCCTATGAGGGCGCGTTGATCGTCATCGATTTCGGCACAGCGACGACCTTTGATGTCGTGGAGCCTGATGGCGGTTATGCCGGAGGGATCATTGCGCCGGGCATCAACCTTTCCCTTGATGCGCTTTACAATGCCGCGGCACAGCTGCCGCGCATTGCAATCCGTCCGCCAGAAATGCCGGATGTGGGGACCAACAGTCCCGTGCGCGTTATCGGAAAGTCTACAGTGAGTGCCATGCACTCGGGAATCTTTTGGGGATATATCGGCCTGATCGAAGGTCTGGTTTCCCGCATCAAGGCAGAGTACGGAACGGATATGACGGTTATTGGAACGGGCGGGCTGGCGGCTATTTTCGCCGACTGTACGCCGGTTATCGAACATGTGGACGAGGCGATCACGCTGCGCGGTCTGTTGCTGATCCATGAACGGAATAAAACGCAATGAGCGGCGTGCCGAAGATCAAGGACGAGGATTTCCTG
>NZ_CAXBDC010000159.1:0-6702 GCF_963974195.1 uncultured Nisaea sp. | reverse complement strand
GGGCACCCGGAACATCCGGCCGCCCGGGAACGGGTACCAGGGTACGTTTTCGAACACGTCGAACCGGCTGCGGTCGCCATGGATGGCTTCCGACAGGATGCGGCCGAAGGTGTGGGAGCCGGTGACGCCGTGGCCGCTATAGCCGTGGGCGAAGTAGGTGTTGTTGCCGATCCGGCCCATCTGGGGCACGCGGCTGAAGGACAGCGCGAAATTTCCGCTCCAGGCGTAGTCGATCTTCACGCCTTTCAGCTGTGGGAACACCTTGTTCATGTTCGGCAGCAGCTTGGCCCTGATATCGTGCGGGTCCGTGCCGCCATAGACCGTGCCGCCACCGAACAGCATGCGCTTGTCGGCGGAGAGGCGGAAATAGTCGAGAATGTAGCGCACATCCTCGACACAGACGTCGGTCGGGATCAGACCCGCCGCCCGCTCCTCGCCCAGCGGTTCGGTCGCCATCACCTGGGTTGAGACCGGCATGACCCGCGCCGTCAGCGTGGGCACCACATGGCCGAGATAGGCATTGCCGCACAGCACCAGCGTTGTGCAGGTGATTGAGCCATCCGGTGTTTTCACGACCGGCTTCGCGGCCTCGGTATCAACATGCACGGCGGGCGTCTGCTCATAGATCACCCCGCCCAGTTTCTCGAACGCGGCGGCCTCGCCGAGCGCCAGATTAAGCGGATGCATGTGACCGCCGGAATGATCGATCACGCCGCCTGCATAAACGTCCGAGTTCACATGTTTGCGGAGCTGCTCCCTGTCGAGCATTTCCTGGTTGTTGATGCCGTAGCCCTGCCAGAGCTTCAGCCGCTCCTCCAGCTCACGCATATGCGCGCCGGTATAGGCGGTGAAGACGTTGCCCTCTTTCAGGTCGCACTGGATGTCGTAGGTCTTGATGCGCTCGCGGATAATCTCGCCGCCTTCCTGCACCAGCCCGGCAACGAAATTGGCGGTATCCGCGCCATAGCGCTTCCTGATGGTCTGCAGGCTGGCATTCAGGCCATTGACGATCTGCCCGCCATTGCGTCCCGACGCCCCCCAGCCGACCCGGGCAGCCTCGATGATCGCGACCTTGTGGCCCTTCTCGGCCAGATGCAGCGCCGTCGAGAGACCGCTATATCCCGCGCCCACGACAAGAACATCGACCGTGACCTCACCCTTCAGAGACGGGCGCTCCGGCGACGGATTGGCACTGGCGGCGTAATAGCTGCCGGTATGCGCCGTCACGCCATGGAAAATCTTCTCCGGGCGGCTCATCACACGACCTCCAGATACGTGTCATATTCGAAATCGGTCACCTGGCGGGCGAAGCGTTTCAGCTCCTGCATCTTGCTTTCGACCAGCATGGTCTGCAGCCGTTTCGAATAGACTTTCCGGACATTGCGGCCGCGCCGGAAGGCCTCGATCGCGGTGGCCCAGTCGAGCGGCAGGTGATCCAGCTTCATGCTGTAGGCATCGCCGCTGATCGGCTCCTCCGGCTCCATCTCGCCCTCGATACCGATGAAGGCCCCGCCGAGAATGCTGGCCAGCACCAGATAGGGGTTCGTGTCCGCACCCGCGACGCGATGCTCGATCCGGCGCGCCTTGGGGCTGCCTCCCGGAATACGGATGGCGGCGGTGCGGTTCTCATAGCCCCAGGCAACGCTGGTCGGCGCATGGGCGCCCGGCAGCAGGCGGCGGTAAGAGTTCTCGTGCGGGGCGAAGACCAGCGTGTTTTCCTGCATGGTCGCCAGCAGGCCCGCGACAGCGTTCCGCATCAGCGGCGCACCCTCGTCTGTACCATCGTCGAACAGGTTCTCGCCCGCCTCGTTTTCCAGCGAGAAATGGACATGCAACCCACTGCCCGCGCGCTCACCGTAGGGCTTCGCCATGAAGGTTGCGGCAAGGCCGTGCTTGCGGGCAATACCCCGGACCAGACGCTTGAAAAGCACCGCGTCATCGGCCGCCTTCAGCGCGTCGGCCACATGCACCATGTTGATCTCGAACTGGCCGGCGCCATTCTCGGAAATGGCGGCGTCCGCCGGGATGCCCTGCTCGGCGCAGGCATCATAGACATCGTCCAGAAACTCGTCGAAATGCTCAAGCTCGTCCAGCGACAGCGCACCATCGGAATCCAGCCGCTTGTCCGTGATCGGCGAGCGCGGCGGCTCCGGCTGCGTGCCGCTCGGGTCATAGAGATAGAATTCCATCTCTGTCGCGACCACCGGGGTCAGGCCCCGCTCCCTGTAGCGTTCGACGACCTCGGCCAGCGCCCGGCGCGGATCGCCAGAGAACGGCTTGCCATCCTCCTCGCGCATCCACAGCATGGCGAGCGCGGAGGGCCGGTTGGTCCAGTTGATCAGAACGATCGGGCGCCCGGTGAAATCGCAAATCCCGTCGGAATCGCCGGTCTCGAAAACAAGCTCGCTGCCCTCGATATCCTCACCCCAGACATCGACGCTGAGGGTAGAAAGCGGCATGCGCAGCCCGCCTCCGAGGATTTTCACCGCCTGCTCAATGGGCAGGCGCTTGCCGCGCATCGTGCCGTTCAGGTCACAAACGCAGGCGAAGACGGCTTCGATTTCGGGATTTTCCAGCAGCAAGCTGTTCAGATTGTCGACAGACACGATTGGGCCTCTCTCAGGCGCATGAAAATCAATGCGGGATACCCATGATTTGCAGCGCCTTTTCGGATTCTGTCAAATCCAATATGTGTGCGCTGAGAAGCTCCTGCGGAAAATCGAGCCGGAAACATCTTCTACGGCCGCCGCAAGCTCCAGACGCGCAGGTCGACGCCCAATTTCACTGCCGCCAGAACAACCAGAGTGCAAAGCGCGACCTTCGACATTGTCTCCATTGTCCCTTCGATCAGAAGGGCATGCACCACGCTGCACAGGACGATCACAGCCGCAAGAGCCGTATGGCAGAGCCGCCACGTGCGCGGCCGCAACCGAAGCCGCCGCCGGAGCATAGCCAGCGCCGCCGTTGCGATGACGGCCCACATGGCGATCACGCCCCAATCCGAAAAGGGGGTCGGCGATGCGAAAAGAAGTGCGTCCACCACATCCGGGGGGCTGGTGATCCAGAGGCCGGCGACGTGGAGCGTCACCGCCATGACAAGAGCCCCACCGATGATACGGTGCACCCGCCGTCCGCGCAGGCCAGACAGGCCCGGCAGATATCCGCCAATCAGCAAAGGCTGAAGCAGCAGGAAGATCATCGCGATAATGCCCGCGAACCCGGCCGCTATGTAGACCGGATCGCGCCACGCATGCAGCGGACTTGCCGCCGCCGCGGCGATGGGCACTGTAATGACGATGGCGAGAACGGCCCAGCTCAGGGTTTTGCGGGCCGGGCTCATTCCCTTTTGAGGCTTCCCGCTCAAGCCGGCTTAAGGACAAAATCAGCGCGCAGGCTGGTATCCTTTGAACTCTTCATGACCGGGCGTAGGAAGACGGTTTCGAATTCGTCGCTGTCATAGGCGAGATGCCCGTGCGGCTGGCCAAAGGTCGGAACGATCTGCGGCATCTCCAGCCGGAACTCCCCGTTCTCGTCGGTAAGCGTGGCGCCATGGCTGTGCGGATCGCTCTCATACCCTTCGGTCGTGTGTGCCCAGATCTGGATACGCTGGCCCGGAAGCGGAGCGCCATCGCCCGCCCGGCGGACGGTTCCCGTCATCCAGAAGCCCCCGCCCCCAATCCGGTCCACGACCGGCGCATTGGGAATATAATTATTGGAGCCACCACGCATCGAGGGGGTCGGCGCCACCTCCTGTGCCCAAGCGGGGGCAAGGAGGCCGGAAACCCAGGTTGCCGCGACAGCGCCGCCAGCGACGAGCACGGCTCGGCGGGTGAACAGATCAACGGACATGCGAAATCCTCCCATTGGGCGTCATGAGAACCGCCGGTCCATGGCGCTCATGCGGACCTCTTTGATTTAGGAAGTGTGGAGCACGCGATAACCTGCACTCACGGCTTCGTGATACGGACGCCCGGCAGGATCGCTCCCTCCAGCATGCACGACGATCCGTTGACAGCGCTTACGACCTGCCTGCCGCTGCCATGATTGAGGGAGCCGGGAACAAGATTGTCACGACCGTACCACGGTCCGGCTCACTCGAAATCGACAGCTCACCGCCGTGCAGGTCCAGATAACGCTGAACCAGAGAGAGCCCCAGACCGGTGCCTTCGTGCATCCGCGCATATCCTGTATCAAGCTGCTCGAAAGGTTGCAGGGCCTGGGTGATCTGGTCCGGCTCCATTCCGACACCCTCGTCATGTATCGCCATTCCAGCACGACCATCGGCGGTCATCACGTACCGAACCCTGACCGTGCCGCCCCGGTTCGAAAATTTGACGGCATTGCCGACCAGGTTAAGGAGGATCTGGCTAAGCAGCCGCTTGTCAGCAAAAAGACCTGGCGCATCCACAGGGGTCTCGTTGACCAGAGCGATACCTGACGCATCGGCTTTCTGCTGGAGAAGGCGGAAGGACCCCTCGGCGATAGCCCAGGGTGAGACCTCTTCCGGAGACACATCCACCTGTCCGATCTCGACCTTGGAGAGATCGAGAATATCATTGATAACCGACAGCAGGTGCTGGCCACTCTGCTGGATATCTTCGGCGTAACCAACATAACGGTCACTCAGGGGACCGAAGGACTTCTTTGTCAGCAAGCTGGAAAAGCCGATCACCGCATTGAGCGGCGTCCTCAGCTCGTGGCTCATATTAGCAAGGAACAGGGTCTTCGCCTGATTGGCCATCTCCGCCGCAAACTTTGCGGAACGGAGTTCTTCCGTCACCCGGTTGCGCTCCGTAACATCGGTATATGTCGTAACGAACCCGCCATTCGGAAGCGGCCGCCCGGATACTTCCAGAACCGTGCCATTTGGACGGACGCGCTCAAAATCACGTGGCTCAAGCCGGCTGGCTTCCGCCACTCGTTCAGCGATCAACTTATCGATTTCACCCGGCCCGTATTCGCCACGCTCGGCATTGAAGCGCACGAACGTCTCAAGTGAATCACCAGGCGCGAACCGTCCTTCCGGAAGATCAAGAAGTTCCAGAAAATGCTGATTGAAGGCCACCGCAGTGAAGTTGGCATCAAACACGCTGATGCCCTGGGCCATGTGATGGAAGGTCGCCTCCAGAAGCACCTGCTTCTCTGCCACTTCGCGCTGGGCTGCGACCGCTTCCGCAATATCGGAGCCAGTGCCGCGATATCCGATGAAGCAGCCGTTCGCGTCGAACACCGGTTTGCCGTTAATCCGGAAGTGCCGGTCCTTGCCATCCGGCCCCCGAAATACAAACTCGAAGCCACGGAACGGCCTGTGCATGGCCAGATCATCGAGATGACGCTGCCAATGCTCGTCGCTTTCCGAGAGTGCAAACTCCGTGCGCTTCCGGCCCAGAAATTCCGCCGTCGAAAGCCCGACAACATGCTCGAACCGCTGCGACAGAAAAGTATAGCGATGGTCTGCATCCGTCTCCCAAACCCAATCGGCGGCGACCTCGACAATGTCCGCCAACCGGGATTCGCGATCTCGTATCGTATCGCGCGCGGCTTTCAGCCGGCGTCCGATCACAATGCCGAGCACCCAGATCAAGACCGTCAGCAGCAGCCCCAGCGCCACCAGTCCCCATAACAGATAAGAGGAAAGCAAGCGGGCCGTGGAGCCCAGCTGTAGCGAGAAGGTCTCCTCCAGCCGGATCAGGTCCGCGTCGATCCGCTCGATATTGCGAACCACCTCACGGCGGGCATCAAGGTTTTCGGGTTCGGTCAGGATGAGATGCCGCAGCCGGTCCGCCTGCGCATCGATCTGTTTGACCCGCTCGTCTGCCAGGGCCCAGGTCTCGAGCACCGGACTGAACAGTGGCGTTTCCTTAAAGACTCGATACAGCCATGCCAGCCCGCCCACATCATCCGGATGATTATTTCCCTGAATGAGAAAGGGATAGCTGTTCTGGATCGGCATGTCCTCGGCGTCGAGCGCCTCCCGTGCCACTCCGGTGCTTAAGGTTGGGTGAATACGGTTGCGGTATACTTCATAATCACGTTCCTCTCCGGTCCGTGCGAACCGGTACAGGGCCGTTATCGCGCTCAGGTGTCCCTTCGAATAATAGGTGGCGCCATTGCTATACCCACGAATGATATCGACGGTCACAATCCCGGCGGTACCGGCAGCGATGGTCACGGCGATAACGATCGTCATCACCGTCAAAAACAGCACCACGGGGCGAAGCACAACTCGGGACATATTACGGCGCTCTTGTTCTCGGGTAGGTGGCAATCCTACAAAGATGTGGTTAGCAATGAATTAAAACCCACCTGTTCATTTTTGATTCATATCAAATTTTTGAAACCCGCCGGTCACGCGAAAACATCAAGAAACCGGAACATTTTCAGGCCAGCCCGCGCCGCGATCCCGGACGAGCGCTGTCACCGTGCTGCTTGATATTTGAATTCTTCGGGATTTCCCCGTACCTATGCAGGTCGGCCCGGCAAAGCCCTCTCAAATCCCATACCTGAACGGTGCGGAGCGAGGGTTCGGGTGAAGCAAAGCGAAATTTGCGCGATATTGGTCTATTAAGCTTCCCCGAAGCCAAGATGCGTTGGCATTAGTCAGAGAGCACTGGCTATCCAGTTATAAAAGAAAGAATAGTTTTCAATCATGAAGCTCCGCCGCTGGCAGCAAAGTGTTATCGACGACTTCCAGTCCATACG
>NZ_CAXBDC010000158.1:0-6818 GCF_963974195.1 uncultured Nisaea sp. | reverse complement strand
CGGGCTAAGGTCGCGACGCTGATTTAGGCACATCCGAACGAACTCCCACGAGCACTTCTCACGAGCGCGGTCCATGAGCAAAACGGTCATCGAGGTTCGAGACCTGGAGAAACGCTACGGCACGGTACATGCCGTGCGCGGCGTCAGCTTTTCGGTCGAGGCAGGTGTGACGATGGGTCTGCTCGGCGGCAACGGCGCGGGCAAGACCACGACCATCGCCATGATGCTGGGCCTGCTGGAGCCGACCGGCGGCAGTGTCTCGATCCTCGGCTGCGACATGGCGACCGACCGCTACCGGGCGCTGCCCTATATGAATTTCTCCTCGCCCTATGTGGATCTGCCGCACCGGCTGACCGTGCGCGAGAATTTGCGGATCTATGCCGGGCTCTACTCGGTTCCCGATCCGAAAGCGCGCATCGCCGAGATGGCGGAACAGCTCCACATGACGGAGTTCATGAACAGGCCCTCCGGCAAGCTGTCCGCCGGACAGAAGACCCGTGTTGCCCTTGCCAAGGCGCTGATCAACAAGCCGCGCGTGCTGCTGCTGGACGAGCCGACGGCCTCGCTCGATCCCGATACGGCGGACTGGATCCGGACCTATCTGGAAACCTACCAGCGCGAGACCCGGGCAACGGTCCTGCTCGCCTCCCACAACATGCAGGAAGTCGAGCGGCTGTGCGCCGGTGTGCTGATGATGCGGCAGGGCACCATCGTCGACCGGGGCAGCCCGGCCGAGCTCTTGGCAAAATACGGGCGCCAGACCATGGATGAAGTCTTCCTAGACGTTGCCCGGCAGACCGGCGCGGCGGCGAATGACGGTGCAGGCGCAGACAGGGGACCGGCATGAGCGCGGATCTGGATTTCACCCCGCCGCCCGCATCTTACTTCAACGCCGGGCGGGTCCTGGCCATGGCCCTGCGCTATTTCTATCTGATGCGCGGCTCCTGGCCCCGTCTGCTGGAAATGGCCTACTGGCCGACCATGCAGATGATCCAGTGGGGATTCGTCACCAAATTCTTCCTCGACCAGTCGAGCTGGGTCGCCAGTGCCGCCGGTGTGCTGCTGGCGGGCGTGTTGCTCTGGGACATCCTGTTCCGGGGCCAGATGGGGTTTTCGCTCTGCTTCCTTGAGGAAATGTGGTCGCGCAATCTCGGCCACCTGTTCGTCAGCCCGCTCCGGCCGCATGAATTCGTGATGACACTGATGATGATGAGCCTGGTGCGCACGCTGATCGGCGCCCTGCCACCTGCCCTGCTTGCTATCGTGTTTTACGATTTCTCGATTTTCTCGATCGGCCCGGCATTGTTCGCCTTCATGGCCTGCCTGTTCTTCATGGCATGGGGCATCGCCATGGCGGTGATCGGCATCATCCTGCGTTTCGGGCTCGGCGCCGAAAGTCTCGCCTGGGTGCTTGTCTTCGCCTTCGCCCCGATTTCCGCCGTCTATTACCCGGTCTCGGTGATGCCCGAATGGCTGCAGATGGTGGCCTGGGCGACTCCCTCCGCCTATGTCTTCGAGGGCATGCGCGCGGTGCTGTTCGAAGGCACCTTCCGGCTCGACCTGCTGGCCGGCGCCATGATGCTGAATGTCGTGTATTTCGTGATCGGCGCCGGGGTCTTCTGGCTGGCCTATCGCAGCGCCCGCAAGGAAGGCCGCCTGCTTCAGATCGGAGAGTAGAGCGGCGCCAGTTTATCCCGCAGGCCTGCCACCAGCGGATCGCCCGAGGTCATAATATAGAGCGCGGATTCGTGCAGGTTGACCAGATGCATCGCCGTCATGGTCAGCTCGCGCGCCAGCAGCTGGCGATAGAGATCCTCGATCGGTACCGGCACGGTCTCGATATCCTCGGCGTCATCGAATGCGGTCTCACCGGTGATCCGGGCGCCGACTGCAAGGAAGCTGAAACAGGTATTGGTCATCACGGCAGCGTTCGGATACATCCGGCCCGTCTGCACCCAGTGCGGAGCCTCGGCGCCGGTCTCCTCGCGCAGCTCCCGCTTGGCCGTGCCCATCGGTTCCGTCTCGCCCGGATCGACTGTGCCACTCGGCAGGCCGAACACAACCTCACCGATACCATGCCGGTATTCCCGCACCATCAGAACCTGATGGTCCTCGGTCACGGCAACCATGTTCACCCAGTTCGGCAGCTCGATCACATGGTAGGGATCGACAATCTGACCGTGTGGCGTCTCGCATTTATCCATGCGGTGGGACAGGAACCGGTCGCTATATTCGATCCGGCTGTCGAGAATGCGCCAGGGTTTCGGCATGGGAACTCCGGGAATATCAGGCCGGGCCGCTGACACCGGCATCGGCGAAGGTCGCCATACCGGTGTGGCAGGCCACCGCCGATTTCAGGATACCGATGGCCAAAGCCGCGCCGGAGCCTTCGCCCAGCCGCATGCCGAGATCGAGGATCGGCTCCTTGCCAATCTTCTCCAGCAGCAGCCGGTGACCCGGCTCGGCGGAACAATGGGCGACCTGGCAATGCTCGATGCTGCGCGGATCGGCGGCATGCAGGACAGCCGCAGCGGCCGTGCAGGCATACCCGTCCAGCAGAACCGGCACCCGCGCCATGCGGGCGGCCAGCACAGCACCCGCGATTGCCGCGAGCTCAAGCCCGCCAACGGCGGCGAAGAGTTCCAGCGGGTCCTCGGTCCGGGCCTTGTGCAGGGCAACGCCATCGGCAACCGCCTTCACCTTGGCGCTGAAGGCATCGCCGGTGACACCGGTTCCGGGTCCGGTCCAGTCTTCCGCCGTGCCGCCATAGAGCGCATGGCAGATGGCGGCGGCGGAGGTCGAGTTGCCGATCCCCATTTCGCCGAGGCAAAGCAGGTCGATGCCCGGCTCCACACCCATCATGCCGTAGGCCATGGCCTTGGCGCAGTCGCCGGTTTCCATCGCCGCTTCTTCGGTGAAATCCGCCGTCGGCTGGTCGAGCGCCATCTCGTAGACCCGGAGATCGGCATCGAAAAGCTGGGCCAGCTGGTTCACGGCGGCACCGCCGGAGATGAAGTTCTGCACCATCTGCGCGGTAACTTCGGCCGGATAGGCGGAGACGCCCTTGGCCGTGACCCCGTGATTGGCGGCGAAAACGCAGATCCGGGGATGCTCGACGGTCGGCGGATATTTGCCCTGCCAGGCCGCGAGCCAGCGCGTCAGCTCCTCAAGCCGGCCAAGCGAGCCGGAGGGCTTGGTCAGTTGCGTCTCGCGGCTGACCGCCGCGGTACCTGACTCAAGGTCCGCCGGCGGCAAGGCGCGGAACAGGCCGCGGATCTCGTCGAAGGTCGCATTCTCGGGCGAAAAACGTTCGTCGCTCATGGATCATCACAGGGAACTGTTCTTTGGAATGCCGCCCCCTATACAGGCGATCAGCGCCTGTGCATAGTCCGGGAGCGACGCTTGGAGACGCCGCACAACGGATTAGTACGACGGGATTCTGACAGTCATGGCGAGCGAAAAACCGGCTTCGGTCTGGCGCCCCTGGTGGGTGGACGACCTGCTCCACGCCCTGATGTTCCTGACCCGGCTGCCGGTTCCGGCGCCCGCGCGCGGTGACCGGCCGTTGATGCATACAGGCTGGGCCTTTCCGCTGGTCGGGCTGCTCGTCGGGGCAGTTGGCGGCGGCACGCTCTGGCTCGGCGCCCATGCTGGTGTCCCGCTGCTCGCGGCTGCCCTGATTGCCCTCGCCCTGACCGCTTTCCTGACAGGCGCGCTGCATGAAGACGGTCTCGCCGATCTGGCGGACGGGTTCGGTGGTGGCGGCACGAAAGAACGGAAAATCGAGATCATGCGGGACAGCCGTGTCGGCTCCTACGGCGTGCTGGCCCTCGTCATCGCCACCGGGATCAAGGCCGCCTGCCTCGCCAACCTCGCCATTGCCGCGCCCTGGCTTGCCGCGTTTGGCCTGATGGCGGCGCATGTTCTGGGACGGACCGCCATTCTGCCGATTGCCTATTGCCTTGCCCCCGCAACCGCGACCGGCCTCGGCAGCGGCGCCGGGCGGGCGAAACCGGTGACCACCGGCCTTTGCCTTGCGCTCGGGACGTTGCTGTCCTTCGCCCTGCTGCCGGGAACAGGCTTCATCGCCGCCCTTGCCGCCACAGCGCTGGCCGGAGGCGCCACAGCACTACTCGCGAAGCGGCAGATCGGCGGCTATACCGGCGATGTGCTGGGGGGAAGCGAGCAGATCGTCGAATGTTTCGTCCTGATTGCCCTGACCATGCTCCCGGCTGGCGCGGCCGGTTTCGGCTGGCCCGGATGACACCGACCCGCTGGCATCTGCTCCGCCATGCTCCGGCCGCAGTCGAAAAGGGCACTGTCTACGGGCGCACGGATGTACCCGCACTGCCTCAGGACCCGGCACTTCTGAAGCAGATCGCGGCACAGCTTCCACAATCCGCTCTCCTCGTCACCACACCCCTGCGCCGGACGGCCGAGACGGCGGAGATGCTGGAAAAGGCAGGCTGGGCGCCGGGTGAGCGGATCGTGGAGGCCGGTTTCGCCGAGCAGGATTTCGGGGCGTGGGAGGGGACGACACATGCTGCGCTGGCCCGCGAAAACACGTCCGATTATGTACATTTCTGGGACAATCCGGCGCAAAACCGGCCCCCGGGCGGTGAAAGTTTCGCCGATCTGATGACACGGGCATCCACCGCCTTCGCCATGCTGACGGAGGCGCATCCGGCCCGGGACATCGTGCTGATCGGCCATGGCGGCTCGATCCGGGCCATTGTCGCGGCGATCCTCGGCCTCTCACCGGAGAACGCGCTGGCGCTGGAAATCGCGCCGCTTTCCCTCAGCCTCGCCGATCATGCGGGAACCGAAGCGGCCCGTGGCGCGTTGTCTCCCTGGAAGCTGCGCGGACTCAATCTCAGAGCCGGCCTTTAAGCTTACCAAAGCGGGCATCGCGCCCCATTTATCAGACGCCTGGCAGACGCCACGCCATGACAAACACGGCCACGCCATGAGGAGATCAGGCATGCGGTACGGTTTTTTTGCAGCGATACTTTTCGCGACGGCTCTTTTCGGAACCACCGCACGGGCGGAAGAGGCCTCGATGACGGTGGAGCGGGCCCGGACAACCCTGCACGATCTGACCAGCGATCCGAATGTCGTCGGTCCGGTTAACGATTATCTGAAACGGGCCAAGGGCGTGTTCATCATCCCGCAACTGGTCAAGGCCGGCTTCGTGGTCGGCGGCGAGTATGGCGAGGGTGTCCTGCTTGCCCGCAAGGGTCCCGGCGACTGGAGCGATCCGGCCTTTTACTCCCTGACGGCGGGCAGCATCGGCCTGCAGGCCGGTGTCGAGGCCAAGCAGGTTCTGCTGGTCGTGATGACCGACAAGGGGCTTAACTCGCTGATGAGCAACCAGGTGAAATTCGGCGCCGATGCCAGCATCGCTGTCGGCCCGATCGGCGGTGGTGTCGGAGCCTCCAGCTCCGGCTCGCTCGGCGCGGACTTCATCGCCTTCGCCAAATCCAAGGGCCTGTTCGGCGGCGGCGCTTTCGATGGCGCGGTGATTCAGCCCCAGCCGGAGAAGAATGAGACGTTTTACCGCACCGCCGCGTCTCCCAAGCAAATCCTGCTCGAACGCCGCTTTACCGCGGACGAGGCGAAGTCATTGCGCGAGACGCTCTCGCAATTCTAGGGCGGTGCCGCCATATTCGAATGATTGAATTCTCAACGTCCCTTCCGCCCACCGGCGGAAGGGACGTACGGAAACCGGATCTCGAATATGACCAGACGGACCTTCTTCTTCCTTGTCGGCTTTCTGTGCCTCGCCCTCGCGGGCTCCATTGCCGCCGGCTACTGGATCGTCAGCGGCGGCCGGATCGGCGGCCAGGAGAGCACGGCCAATCTGGTCGGCGGGCCGTTCAGCCTGACCGACGAGACCGGGGCGACGCTGACGAATGAAGACCTTGAGGGCCGCTACATGCTGGTCTTCTTCGGCTACACCTATTGCCCGGATGTCTGCCCGACGACGCTGACCGTGATGACCCAGGCGCTCGACATGCTGGACCCGAAGGTGGCCGAACAGGTCGAGCCGGTCTTCATCACCATCGATCCGGCCCGGGACACGTCCAAGGCACTGGGCGCCTACAGCGAGCATTTCCACGACAAGATCCATTATCTGACCGGCACACAGGAGCAGATCGCGGCTGTCGCCAAGGCCTACCGGGTGTTCTACCAGAAGGTCGAGAGCGAGGATTTCAGCGACTATCTGATGGACCATTCCACCATCACCTATCTGATGGGTCCGGACGGCCGCTATGTCAGCCATTTCGGCTTCAATGCCGCGCCGGAAGACATCGCAAAAGACCTGACCAAGCGGATCGCGGGCTGACGCCGTAAGCGCACGGCAGTTCTTCCGCATCGTGGTGCCGACCTCGCTTGAATGGAATCCCGCGCGCGATTAAGATCCGGCTTCCTTCCGTCCTTCAATCCCCAAGGAGAGCGCGCATGAGCACGAGCCCGCGCATCAAGGGTGTCATGGCCGCCGGCCTGACCGCCTTCAACGATGATCTTTCGGTCGATATCGACCTTACCCTCGACCATACCCGCTGGCTGCTGGACAGCGGCTGCGACGGTGTGCTGCTGTTCGGCACCACCGGCGAAGCCAACTCGCTGTCTGTCGCCGAGCGGCTGACCTTCCTCGAAAAGCTCGGCGCGTCCGATCTGCCGAAGGACAAGCTGATGATCGGCACCGGCTGCTGCGCCCTGCCGGACACGGTTGCCCTGACCAAGGCTTCCCTCGATATCGGTATCGAGCATGTCCTGATGCTGCCGCCGTTCTATTACAAGAACCCGAGCGACGA
>NZ_CAXBDC010000157.1:0-6915 GCF_963974195.1 uncultured Nisaea sp. | reverse complement strand
GCGTTACGCCGCCTTGACGATGTTCCGCAGCACGTACTGCAGGATGCCGCCGTGGCGGTAGTAATCCACCTCGTCCGCTGTATCGATGCGGCAAAGCAGGGTCACATCCTTGGTCGAGCCGTCCGCGTAAGTGATCTTGCACAGCACGTCCATGCGCGGGGTGATGCCGTCGGCAATGCCCGTGATGTCGAACTTTTCCGTGCCTTTCAAACCCAGGGTCTCGCGGTTCTCACCGTCCTTGAACTGCAGCGGCAACACACCCATGCCCACAAGGTTGGAGCGGTGGATACGCTCGAAGCTCTCGACGATGACCGCCTTGACGCCCAGCAGGCGGGTGCCCTTGGCCGCCCAGTCGCGGCTGGAGCCGGTGCCGTATTCCTTGCCGCCGATGACGACGAGCGGCACGCCCTCCTTCTCGTAGCGCATGGCGGCGTCGTAGATCGCCATCTGCTCACCGGAGGGATAATGCACTGTGTAGCCGCCGGACACGCCATCCACCATCTCGTTCTTCAGGCGGATATTGGCGAAGGTGCCGCGCATCATGACTTCATGATTACCGCGCCGTGCGCCATAGGCGTTGAAGTCCACTGGACGGACCTGCCGTTCACGCAGATAGTCACCCGCCGGGCCGTCCGACTTGATGGAGCCGGCCGGTGAGATGTGGTCGGTCGTGATGCTGTCGCCGAGGATGGCCAGCTCGCGGGCATTGCCGATGTCCGCCAGAGCGCCCGGCTCCTTCGTCATGCCCTTGAAGTAAGGCGGGTTCTGGACGTAGGTCGAGCCGTCGTTCCAGTTGTAGGTCAGGCTGCCGGTGGTCTGCACCGCCTGCCATTCCGCCGAGCCCTCGAACACGTTGGCATAGCGTTTCTGGAACATCTCGCGGCTGAGACCGGCCTTCAGGATCTCGCTGATCTCCTGATTGGTCGGCCAGATATCCTTCAGGTAAACCGGGTTGCCGTCCGGATCCTCGCCAAGCGCGTCCTTGTAGAGATCCACGTTCATGTTACCGGCGATGGCATAGGCGACAACCAGCGGCGGCGAGGCGAGATAGTTCGCCTTGACGTGCGGGTTCACCCGGCCCTCGAAATTCCGGTTTCCGGACAGCACGGAGGTCACGACCAGATCGCCCTTCTCCACCGCCTCGGCGATGTGAGAGTCAAGCGGACCGGAATTGCCGATGCAGGTGGTGCAGCCATAACCGACCAGGTTGAAGCCAAGCTTGTCCAACTCGACCTGCAGGTTGGCCTTTTCGAGATAATCGGTGACGACCTGGGAGCCCGGTGCGAGCGAGGTCTTCACCCACGGCTTCACCGTCAGGCCCTTGGCCGCCGCGTTCCGGGCAACGAGGCCGGCGGCGATCATTACTGTTGGGTTGGACGTGTTGGTGCAGGAGGTAATGGCGGCAATCACCACGTCGCCGTCATCCAGCGCGTAATCATGCCCCTCGACCGGGATCGAGCGCGGCGAGACACCACCGGCAAGATCCTTGAAGGCCTTGGCGAATTCCGGAGCGGATTCGGTCAGCAGAACACGGTCCTGCGGACGCTTCGGCCCGGCAATCGACGGCACCACGGTGCCGAGATCAAGCGACAGGGTGTCCGTGAAGACCATTTCCTGCGCATCGTCCCGCCACATGCCCTGGGCCTTGGAATATTCCTCCACCAGCGCGATCCGGTCATCTTCGCGGCCGGTCAGCTTCAGGTAGTTGAGGGTCTCTTCGTCGATCGGGAAATAGCCACAGGTGGCACCATATTCCGGAGCCATGTTGGCGATGGTCGCCCGATCCGCGAGAGACAGATGGGCAAGGCCCGATCCGTAAAATTCGACGAACTTGCCGACCACGCCCTTCTTCCGGAGCATCTGCACCACGATCAGCACCAGATCGGTCGCCGTCGCACCTTCCGGCAGCTTGCCGGTCAGCTCGAAACCAACAACTTCCGGGATCAGCATGGAGACAGGCTGGCCGAGCATGGCCGCTTCCGCCTCGATACCGCCCACGCCCCAGCCGAGCACGGCCATGCCGTTCACCATGGTGGTGTGGCTGTCGGTGCCGACCAGCGTGTCCGGATAGGCAATCGTCTTGCCGTCCTCGTCCTTGGTCCAGACGGTCTGGGCCAGATGCTCCAGGTTGACCTGGTGGCAAATGCCGGTTCCCGGCGGGACAACGCGGAAGTTGCGGAATGCCTTGGAGCCCCAGCGCAGGAACTCGTACCGCTCGCCGTTCCGCTCGAACTCCAACTCGACGTTTTTCTTGAACGAGTCGGGACCACCGAACGCATCCACCATGACCGAGTGATCGATCACAAGGTCGACGGGGGATAGCGGATTGATCTTTTCCGGATCCCCGCCGAGTTCGGTCATCGCGTCGCGCATGGCGGCGAGATCGACCACGGCCGGAACGCCGGTGAAGTCCTGCATCAGGACCCGGGCCGGGCGGTAGGCGATTTCGCGGGAGGACTTCTTGTTTTTCACCCATTCGGACAGCGCCTTGACGTCGTCCAGGGTCACCGTGCGCCCGTCTTCGTAACGCAACAGGTTTTCCAGCAGCACTTTCAGCGAGTGCGGAAGTTTGCGAATCTCCGGAAAACCGGCATCCGCCATGGCTTCGAGGCTGTAATAATCATAGCTTTTCCCGGCCGCCTTGAGCGTACGTCGGGTTTTCAGGCTGTCTTGGCCAGCAGTCACTTTCATCTCCTATTTGAGCTCGGTGATGACGGCCGCCCGAGGAGCGCCTCGGTCCGGTCTCTCCCAATTAACTTTTTTGGCGCGGGTGGAGAGCGCTCCGAAACGCGCACCTTTTATATAGGAAACTCCACCGGAAAGTACCAGTGAACAGTGTTCAGGCGCCCCTGAGATTTTGCGAAATTCAGTTCCGCAAATTGCAAAAATCAAAATTATCTTGTTGACCTTGGAACGAGTGCATCCAAAAATCGGCACCGATGACGAGGTCCGGCGCAATGTCGCCAGACCCGGAAATAACAAATGGTCCGAAGCTGATCATCCGCGGCAAACGTGGAGGTCAAGGGCCAGGACAGACAGGGAGGAACGGCTCGCGGCAACACGCCACGAGTGTATCCACAGCTATAATCCATAGCAGAGCTCCGTCTGCGCCTGCCCGGTTTCGGCCCGAGTAATAGGGACGGAAAATGGCGTACGAATATCCGGACGCTTCGGTTTACGACACGTTGCCGAAGCTCCTCCGCTTCAATGCGGAACGTTTTCCCAATGATGTTGCACTGCGCGAGAAGGATTTCGGTGTCTGGGCCGAATTCACCTGGGCCGAGTATCTCGAGCGGGTCCGTAATCTCGCGCTTGCCCTGAGTGAAGCCGGTCTGGTCAAGGGCGATGTCTTCTCCATCATCGGCGATAACAATGTGGACTGGATCTGCGCCGAACTCGCGGCCCAGTCCGTCGGCGCGATGACCATCGGTTTCTATCGCGACGTGCTGGAAGACGAGATCGCCTATCTCACCGGCTACAGCGCGGCCCGAATGGCCTATGCCGAGGATCAGGAGCAGGTCGACAAGTTCCTCAATCTCGGCGACCGCGCCGGGACGATCGAGAAAATCATCTATTCCAATACGCGCGGCATGCGGAAATTCGACGACCCGCGCATCGTCAGCTTCGACGATCTGGTTGCCCGTGGCGCCGAGATCCATGCCGCCTCGCCGGAATTGTTCGACCAGATGGTCGACAATGTGACGGGCGAGGATATCGCCATTCTCTGCACCACCTCGGGCACCACCTCCAATCCGAAGCTGGCGGAGCTGCCGCACGGCAACTTTGTCCGTCACACCCAGCTTTACCTGAAGACAGACCCCAAGGACGCGACGGACGAATATGTCTCCGTGCTGCCGATGCCCTGGATCATGGAGCAGGTCTATACCATCGGCTTCGGCCTGAATTCCCGCATGAAGGTGAGTTTCCCGGAGAGCGAGGAAACCGCGATGCACGACCTGCGCGAAATCGGCCCGACCTTCATGCTGTTGGCACCGCGCGTCCTGGAACAGATCGCGGCCGACATGCGGGCCCGGGTGATGGATGCGGGACCACTGACCCAGTGGATATTTGACAAGGGTGTCCAGCTCGGCCGCGAGGCCGTGGAAAAAGGCGGCAAATCCTGGCTGGCCGAAGTCGCTCTGTTCGGCGCCCTGCGCGACCGGCTCGGCTTCGCCAATGTGCGCTCCGCCGCCACCGGCGGCGCCGCGATGGGCCCCGACACCTTCAAACTGTTCCTTGCCATGGGCGTGCCGCTGAAACAGCTCTATGGCCAGACCGAACTGCTCGGCGCCTATACCCTGCAGGACGGCAAGGAAATCGATGTCGATACGGTAGGCGTGCCCTTCGAAGGCTGCGAGGTGAAGATCATCGATGCCGATAGCGACGGTGTCGGCGAGATCATCACCCGGCACCCGAACATGTTCCGCGGCTTCCACAAGAACGAGGAAGCCACCAGGGAAGACATGAAGGACGGCTGGATGCATACCGGTGATGCCGGTTTCTTCGACACCAAGGGCCGGCTCACGGTGATCGACCGGGTAAAGGATATCGCCCAGACCCGCACCGGCACGAAGTTTTCACCTCAATACATTGAGAACAAACTGAAATTCTCGCCCTATATCGGCGAGGCGGTGATCCTCGGGGCCGGACAGGACTATCTGACGGCGATCATCTGCGTGCGCTTCTCCATTGTCTCTAAATGGGCGGAGAAAGCCCGCATCCCGTTCACCTCCTATACCAACCTCTCGGACCGGCCAGAAATCTACGCACTGGTCCGAGACGAGATCGCCCATGTGAACGAAAGTCTTCCGGACACCCAGAAAGTCCGGAAGTTCCTGCTTCTTTATAAGGAGCTGGACGCGGATGACGGCGAGCTGACGCGCACCCGCAAGGTCCGCCGCAGCGTCATTTCCGAGCGTTATGGTCCGATCATCGAAGCGCTGTACGGCGATGGCGAGAGGGCGGAAATGAATTCCGAGGTGACGTTCGAGGATGGCCGCAAAGGCAATATCCAGGCGTCCATGCACATCATGCAAGTCGACGGCGCCGCAGCGCCGGCAATGAAAAAGGCAGGCTGATCCGTGGCTGAAGCACAAGTAATAGAGACTGGCGGGAGGGATCTTCCCTCCGGCGGCGTCGATACGCGGATCATCGGAGATCCGGTCCTCGCGGTTGAAAACATCGTGGTGAAATTCGGCGGGGTAACCGCCATCAATGATGTCAGCTTTGACGTCCGAAAGGGCGAGATCAGGGCAATCATCGGCCCGAACGGGGCCGGGAAATCGTCGATGCTGAATGTCCTGAACGGCTTCTACAAGCCGCGCTCGGGGCAGATCCACTTTGCCGGCAAGACCTTCCCGTCCATGGATCCATATTTCGCCGCCTCGAACGGTATCGCCCGGACTTTCCAGAACATCGCCCTGTTCCGCGGCATGAGCACGCTCGACAACCTGATGACCGGGCGTCTGCTGAAGATGAAGTCCAACTTCTTCTGGCAATGCCTCTATTTCGGCCCGGCCCAGAAGGAAGAGCTAGCAAATCGGGAACATGTGGAAAAGGTGATCGACTTTCTGGAGATCCAGCCGATCCGCCGCACGCCCGTCGGCCGCCTGCCCTACGGGTTGCAGAAGCGGGTCGAACTCGGCCGCGCTCTGGCGATGGATCCCGATATCCTCCTGCTCGACGAGCCGATGGCCGGCATGAATGTCGAGGAGAAGGAGGATATGTCCCGCTTCATCATGGATGTGAACGAGGAGTTCGGCACCACCGTGGTCCTGATCGAACATGACATGGGCGTGGTCATGGACCTGTCCGACCGTGTCGTCGTGCTGGATTACGGCAGCAAGATCGCCGATGGCACGCCCGACGAGGTCCGCGCCAACCAGAATGTCATCGATGCCTATCTCGGCGTCAGCCACGAATAGCGCGCTGCGCCACGGGAGATCGTACAGTGGAGTTTCTACACTCTTTAATGGTTCAACCGTTCGTCGACATGGCGACCGAGCCTGCCTTTCTCATCGAAACCGTCATCAAGGGGCTGATGACCGGCGTACTTTATTCGCTCGTCGCCCTCGGCTTCGTCCTTATTTTCAAGGCATCGGGCGTCTTCAACTTCGCCCAGGGCGTGATGGCCCTTTTCGCCGCCCTCACCCTCACCGGTCTGATGGAAATGATGGAGGGCACGGGCCTGCCGAAAGCAGCCATCGTGATCCTCGCCATTCTCGCCACCATCGTGGTGATGATCCTGCTCGCGATCGTTATCGAACGGTTTGTGCTCCGGCCATTGGTGAACCAGGAACTCATCATCCTGTTCATGGCGACCCTCGGGCTATCCTACGTGCTGGAAGGCGTCGGCGATCTGCTCTGGGGCAGTGATGTGAAAGTTCTGGATATCGGCCTGCCGACCGACATCTGGGACATCAATGGCGTCTTTATCGAACAACTCGACGTCACCGCGGCCATCGCAGCCGGCTCATTGGTGGCTGTCCTTGCCCTGTTCTTCACCAAAACCCGGATCGGACGCGCCCTTCGCGCCGTTGCCGACGATCACCAGGCGGCTCTCTCCGTCGGTATCTCGCTGCAGCAGATCTGGGTCATCGTCTGGTCCGTGGCGGGGATTGTCGCGCTCGTTGCCGGCATCATGTGGGGCAGCAAGTCCGGTGTGCAGTTCAGCCTGTCGCTGATCGCCCTCAAGGCTCTCCCCGTTCTCATTCTCGGCGGCTTTACCTCTATCCCGGGCGCCATTGTCGGCGGTCTCATCATCGGGCTTGGGGAAAAGATCGTCGAAGTCTTCTGGTACAGCGTCCATGGCGGTGCCGTGGAAAACTGGTTCGCCTTCATGCTGGCCCTCGCCTTCCTGATGTTCAGGCCGCAGGGACTGTTCGGCGACAAGATCATCGAAAGGGTTTAAGTCCA
>NZ_CAXBDC010000156.1:0-6982 GCF_963974195.1 uncultured Nisaea sp. | reverse complement strand
GAACCCGGCCAAGGCAATCGGTGAGATCAAGAAGCTGATGGTCCAGCGCATGTAGCGCCTCTGAAAATCACGAACAGGAAAACGGCCGCTGGAAACAGCGGCCGTTTTTTATGATCAACAAGGTAAAATACGGCGCAGGTGTTCCGGGATGGGGGCCTGCGGCTCTGTTTTTACGAGGTCTGTGCTGGTTTGCTCTGTTCCGCCGTCTTGTGCGAGGAAGAGCAGGCCGCAAAAGCAGCCGGCGCGGTAAAGGCAACGACGGCAGCCGCGAGTACGAACAGTCCGATGAGTTTACGCATGAGTGAACCTCCACGGTCAGTTGCAGCGCTACCCTATCGCGATTTCGAACTCCAAACCAGTCGCGATCTTGTGAGCGACTGATGCGGGATGGTGGAAATTCGGCACCCGTGTCATTTTGCCGACGCAATTACAGGCGATATTTCACCATTCTTTCAGTCAAGCCGGAGCCATTTGATGACCCGACTCTTTCTCTCTGCCGCCCTTGCGGTCCTGATGTTGTTCGCCTCTCCTGTGGTGCAGGCGGAAACGGTGCGCGACGATACCGTCACGCTCGATCTCAACCTGGAAAAATGGGTCGAGACCGACTCGGCGACTGTCACTGTCGTCGCCGATCTCGCGGTCAAGGCTGGCGGGTTTGGCGTGGCACGCGCGGCGGTGCAGGCGGATCTGGCGAAAATATCGGACAAAGCTCCCTGGCGCCTTGTCGGATATGATCGTTTGCGGGATGAGGCCGGGTTCGAGCGTTGGCGGATCACGGCGGAAGCCCGTCTGCCGAGCACGGCTCTTGGCGGCATCGGCAGCACTGTCGGCGATCTTGGCGAAGCGGGCCGGAGCTACGCCCTGCTCGGCATTGATTTCACGCCGACTCTGGCGGAGCGCGAGGCAGCCCTGGCCGCGCTTCGCGCGGAAATCTACCAGCGTGCCGCCGACGAGCTGGAACGCCTGAAGGCGGTCTACCCCGATCGCGGTTATCGCGTGGCTGCAATCAATATAGGGCAGGGCGCGACGCCGCGTCCGCAGCCGGCCATGATGTTGCGCTCGGAAGCGGCGCCGAAGTTTGCCGCCGATGCAAGCGGGGGTGGTGACAGCGTGGCCCAGAAAGCCGAATTGCGCGCATCCGTCCGGTTTGCGGCGGAAGTTCGCTCCGGCGACTGAACCGCGCTATGATCCCCCCGGAATCACATGTTCCGGGGGGAACGAAGAATGAGCAGAGGACTTTGCATTATCACCGGTGCCAGTCGCGGCATCGGCGCGGCGACGGCCGTGCGCGCGGCGCGCGACGGCTGGGACATCGCGGTAAATTACGCGGGAAACGAGGCTGCCGCCCGCGCCGTAGCGGCCAAGATTGAAGCCGAAGGACGCAAGGCTGTCATTATTCAGGCCGACACCTCGAAGGAAGCCGACATCATGCGGCTCTTCGACGAGGCTGAGGCGGCCCTCGGCCCGGTGCGCGGGCTGGTCAACAATGCCGGGATCACCGGCAAGATCTCCCAGGTCCGGGACATGTCGGAGGCTGCGATCCTCGAGGTCATGCAGCTCAACGTGATCGGTCTGATGCTCTGCTGCCGCGAGGCGGTGCGCCGGATGTCGAAGAAGGACGGAGGCGCTGGCGGTGCCGTCGTCAATCTCTCCTCTATTGCCTCCCGTCTCGGCTCGCCCAACGAATTCACCCATTACGCCGCCTCCAAGGGAGCTGTGGATGCCTTCACTCTCGGCTTTGCCCGCGAGGTGATTGCCGAGGGCGTGCGGGTCAACGCGGTGGCTCCCGGCATGATCGACACGGACATTCATGCCAGCGCCGGCGCACCGGACCGGGCTGCCCGGCTTGGCCCGACCACGCCGATCGGCCGGTCTGCGGCACCGGAGGAAGTGGCCGAGGCCATTGTCTGGCTGCTCAGCGATGCCGCCGGATATTGCGCGGGCTCCATTCTGGACGTGTCCGGGGGGCGGTGATCTGGCCCCTCACTTGAGGGCTCTGACTTGACGGCGGCAGCGACTTGCGCGACTTCTGTCCGCCGAGGGGAGCGGGCCGCATGGCCCGTCCGACGGGAGAATACGCAGTGAATCAGAAAGGGCCGCTGGCCCGCTACGAAGCCATGATCGAGGATGGCACGGTCAGCCGCGATCCTGCACAGGAGGCTGCGGCCGCGAAACTGCAGTGGCTGCATGACCAGCTGATCGATTACCGGCCGCCGCAAGCCAAGACAGGCTGGACGGCAAAGCTCGGCTTTGCCCGGAGCAAGCCGTCCAATCCGCCGAAGGGGCTTTACATCTACGGCTCGGTCGGGCGCGGCAAATCCATGCTGATGGATCTGTTCTTCGACGGCGCGCAAGTCGAGAAAAAGCGGCGTATCCATTTTCACGAATTCATGCGCGAAGCCCATGACCTGATCCATCAATGGCGCCAGGAGAACAAGGTCTCGAAGACGGCGGAGCCGATCCGCCCGACGGCCCGCAAACTGGCCGATAGCGCCTGGCTGCTCTGTTTCGACGAATTCGAGGTCCGGGACATTGCCGACGCGATGATCGTCTCCCGCCTGTTCTTCGCCATGTTCGAGATGGGCGTGGTCGTGGTCGCGACCTCCAACCGGGCACCGGACGAGCTTTACAAGGACGGTTTGCAGCGTGACCTGTTCCTGCCCTTTATCGGCATTCTGAAGGCGCGCCATGAGGTGTTCCGGCTGGATGACGGGGAAGATTACCGGCTTGGCCGGTTGCGTGGGCAAACCGTCTATCACGTTCCCTGCGGCCCGGAGGCGGAGGCGGCGCTGGACCGGACCTTTGCCGAGCTGACGGACAATGCCGAGGCGATGCCGGACGCGATCAGCCGCAAGGGGCGGGAGATCACGGTGCCTGCTGCCGCGTCGGGTGTTGCGCGGTTCGGCTTCAGGGATCTTTGCGACGTCCCGCTGGCGGCCGCCGATTTCCTTGCGGTTGCGGAACGTTATCATACGGTCATTCTTTCGGACATTCCCATTCTCGGGGCGTCGAACAGGGATCAGGCGCGCCGTTTCATGACCTTGATCGATGCTCTTTATGATCAGGGAGTCCGTCTGATTGCCTCGGCCGAGGCGGAGCCGGAGAAGCTTTATGACGGTGAGGATTGGGGTTTTGAGTTCGACAGGACGATTTCCCGGCTGATGGAAATGCAATCTTCTGATTACTTTGAATCCCGCCGCCGCTGAAATCCGGGAATACCTTATGGTGCAATAACTTGCGGAATAGTCGTAAAAAGATTTAAATTTGAATCTAAATCTTAAGAGTGACTTAAGATAGAGAGTGATACAACTCGCGGAAGGCAGAAGGCCCCGTCAAAGCCATCTCATCCGGGAGTGTGTTATCGCCTACGCCATTGATTTCTCGGCTCAGCGCAAGCCGCTGGTTCCAGACCCCGATCAGGACGCCCTTCATACCCTGCGTTGCGACATCCTTCCGCTGCGCACCAAGGGGCTTAAAAAAGTTCGTCTGATCAAGAATGTCCGCATGGAAACGCGGATCGAACTCTATCGCGAAACGGGTATGGGCAGCGGGCAGGTTGCGATCGATGAGTTGCCGGGCTTCATGACGGCGACGGACGATCTCCTGCTGCACGATATCCCGATGCTGAAAAGTGTCGGCGAGATGGAGAGCTTCGATCCCTATTCCTTGCGCCGCGGTTTGCGCGCGGCCGGAATTGAGATCGAGGATCTTGAGGCCTTTTCGCTGAGCCCGGCGAAAAAGCGCGAGTTGCAGCCGCATATGCAGAACCTGACACAACCGCTGCTGCAGCATGTGTTCGGCGCGAGCAATGTCGAGCTGGCCGACCCGGCGCTGCTCCGTGAACGACTGCTGAATGTCGACAGCGCGGCCGTGCTGTTGCGGATCAAGGGTCTGGCCACAGCCCTGAACACGACGCGTGACGGGCTGCCGGATCTGCTCGAGGATTACGGGGACACCTTCCTCTCGCTCGGCTTTTACAAACAACATCTGGCCGAGATCGGCTCCAGAATCACGTTGCTCCAGATCTGGATAGAGGAAGCCTATCAGGTGCCTCATATCCGCAAGGATCCCATGCTGGGGCCGGCGCTGCACAAGACGGAACGTGTGCTGGGCGCCCTGCTGCAGTCCCTCGAACGCCGTTTCAACAATTTCGAGACCAAAACCAGGATCCGCTGGGAGCGTGTCTCCGTCGGCACGTTCAATCAGGTGCGGGCTTTGATCATGGACCATCAGGCCAGCCTCGCCGCCGTCCTGTGCGGGTTGACGGTGAAGGTGTTCGAGTGGGAATCCCGTTTCCCCGGCGGTGGCGGCAGTTTCGAGCGGCGCGCCGATTTTGTCCTGTCGGATCTGCAGGCGGGGCTTGACCGTCTGACCGGGATCGAACGCGATGCCGCCACTTTTGAATAGGCCTGCAAAAGCGTCCGGCAAACGAGACCGGCGGCGCGGAGCTGTTCCGTCTGTCTCGCCCATTGCCGTGAGACATCATGTCTGAATCGCCGCTCAAGCAAGACAGTGAACGCGTCCTCATTGACCGGGAAGACCGGGACTCGATCAACACGTTTGCCTGTGCGGCGCTTCCCATCCGCAACAGAGGCCTGTCCCGGCTGCGGCTTATCAAGAATGTGCGATTGGAGACCCGGGTCGAGCTGTTTCGCGGCAGCGGGACGGGCAGCGGCCAGTTCGGCATCGACGAGTTGCCGAATTACGTCAACCGGGATGAAGACCTGATCAAGCATGACATCCCCCTGCTGAAAGAGGCGTCCAAGCTGCCGGCGTTTGACTGCTATTCCCTGCGCCGCGCGGTCCGCTCCAGCGGCATCGATGTGGAAGCGACGGAAGTCCTCAGCCTGTCGGAAGAGAAAAAGCGCGAACTCGCCAATCATATGCGCAATCTGACGCGGCCGCTCGTGCGTCACGTTTTCGGCGACGGGGAGATGGATATCACCGACCCGCGCAATCTCCGGGACATCATGCAGATGGCGGACAAGGCGGCGGCCAAACGAAAGCTGGAAGAGCTTTCCGCCGTGCTGGAATCCGATCTGGATACCCTGCCCTCCGTGCTGGAGGATTACGGGGATGCGTTCCTGTCGCTCGGATACTACCGGAGTTATCTCAACCTGATCGTTCCGAGAGTCAAAGAGCAGCATGTCTGGATCGAGGAAACCATAGAACGCGGCTCGTTCCGCAAGGGCGATCCGGCGATCAAGCGCATGAAGCAGGTATCTTCGGCCATTGATCATCTTGTGAAGAGTGTCGTGGAGCGTTTTCGTGAATTCGATCAGCGCACCGTGTTCGATTGGGAAACGCTGACCATCGAGGAGTTCCGGCAGGCGCGCGAGCAGATCCTTGAGCATCAGGCGACACTGGCCGAGATTCTCTGCGGTCTCACGGTCAAGATTTATGAATGGCGCAGCCGTTTTACCAAAAAGAATGTGGGGATCCAGCAGCGTGTTGACTTCGTGCTGTCCGATCTCCAGCCGGGTCTGGATCACCTTCTTAAAGTCGAGAGTTCGGCGCCACGCTTCTGATTGTTCGTCGATAACGCGGGATGTCGCCGGGTGAACCCTTGCGGGGGGGGCGGAATCGCGCTACACCGCGCCTCGGTTTTCCGCCGCCCAGGAGGAGGCCGAAGCCTTAGATGGCGCGGCGGATCTGTCCCGAATCAGAGGAGTGGGGAACAAGATGGCTCGCAACAAAATCGCGCTGGTCGGCGCTGGGAATATCGGCGGCACGCTGGCGCTGCTCGCCGGCCTGAAGGAACTCGGCGACGTGGTGCTCTTCGATATCGTTGAGGGCATCCCCCAGGGTAAGTCTCTCGATATCGCGGAAGCGTCCCCGGTCGAAGGCTTCGACGCCAAGATGCTCGGCGCGAACGACTACAGCGCGCTGGCAGGCTCAGACGTCGTTATCGTCACCGCAGGCATCCCGCGCAAGCCGGGCATGAGCCGCGACGATCTCATCGAAACAAACACCAAGGTCATGAAAGCGGTTGCCGACGGCATCAGCGCGAACTGCCCAGACGCGTTCGTGATCTGCATCACCAACCCGCTCGATGTCATGGTCGGTATCCTGCAGAAGCTCAGCGGTCTTCCGGCCAACAAGGTCGTCGGCATGGCCGGCGTGCTGGACAGCGCCCGCTTCCGCTATTTCCTGGCCGAAGAGTTCAACGTCTCCGTCGAGGACGTCACCGCCTTCGTGCTTGGTGGCCACGGCGATACCATGGTGCCGCTGACCCGCTACTCCACCGTTGCCGGCATCCCGGTTCCGGATCTGATCAAGATGGGCTGGACCACGCAGGAAAAGATCGACCAGATCGTTCAGCGCACCCGCGATGGCGGTGCCGAGATCGTCGGCCTGCTGAAGACCGGCTCCGCTTTCTACGCGCCGGCTTCCTCCGCCATCCAGATGGCCGACTCCTATCTCAAGGACAAGAAGCGTGTGCTGCCGTGCGCGGCGCAGTGCTCCGGCGAATACGGCCTCGACGGTCTGTATGTCGGCGTGCCGTGCGTGATCGGTGCGAACGGTGTCGAGCGCATCGTCGAAATCGAGATGAACGCGGACGAAAAAGCCATGTTCGATCATTCGGTCGGCGCGGTGAAGAGCCTCAACGAAGTTGCGGCGAAACTCGGCCTCTAAGGTCTGAGTGGTGGTATATTGTATACCACCACTTGTTATCAGGTGGTTCGGTGCTACAGTATGACTGCGGCACCGGGCCGCTTCCCGCGTTTGGGGAATAAGCCGGCCGATCAGGCCGGCTGGAGCAACGGCTTCGGCGGTTCTCGCGCCAAAACCGGTGCAAGGGAAATGGGAGAGCCATGAACATTCACGAGTATCAGGCCAAGCAACTCTTGGCCAAATTCGGTGTTGCAGTGCCGCGGGGCGGCGTTGCCTACACCCCGGAGGAGGCCGAGAAGGTCGCCAACGAGCTTGGCGGTCCGGTCTGGGTCGTGAAGTCTCAGATTCATGCCGGTGGCCGAGGCGC
>NZ_CAXBDC010000155.1:0-7016 GCF_963974195.1 uncultured Nisaea sp. | reverse complement strand
AGATCATCAAGCGTGCTCACCGGACTAGCCTTCCAATCGAACCCCGAACGGGTCCAGCCGGACCCGGAAAAAAGTAGAGTGCCGCAAAATTCCGTTTCCGGCGCGGCGGCTAGCAATAGCCGTGGCGCGCGCCGAATTCAAGCAGGCTTAGAACCGGTTGGCGGAAATTGGGCATGCCCCGCGGTCAGGCGGTTGCCTGAGCAACCGCCGTCATTGTCTGAAGATATCTTGCGGTCAGGCGATCTGGTCGCAGATTGCCAGCACCCGCTCCTTGATCATCGGCGTCGAGAATTCGCGGAAATCGGCCATGAAATCGGCCGCCTTGTGCTCCTCGAATGCGGCCATGTCGGTGTAGGACTCCCAGAGCTGGAAGGCGCCGGGATTTTCCTGATCGCGGGCAACGAGGAAGCCCTTGCAGCCTTCCTGGGTCAGGCTGTTGGCGGCGTGCTTCTTCAGGCGGGCCTCGAAGGCCGCGGCGTCGCTCTCGGCAACAACCAGTTTGACGGCGATCACGATCATTTCTGTTTCCTCCTCTGTAGACTTTCGGCCATGCGGCCATGGCCGCCGGCAGTGTTCAGGGCCGGCGTCCGGCGTGCGGGCAGCGGCAGGAGCTGCCTGATTTTCACCGCACGCCCCTTCGGCCGGGCATAGATCTGTTTCGTTGCCTCGATCAGTACCACACCGGAGAACCGGTTGAACCAGCGCTCGCCGAGTTTTTCCACGGCGGAGGCGGACCGCAGCAGCAACGGCGAATTCGAGGGTGGCATATAGAGCGCATGCGCGGTCAGGGACGGCGCGAACATATTGTCTTTCAGCAGGCGCGAAAGCTGCGAGGGGGAATAGGGATGACCGTGCCCGAACGGCGTGCGGTCGAGCCGGGCCCAGATACCGCGCCGGTTCGGCACCACCACCAGCAGCTTGCCGTTTCCGGCCAGCACCCGCCAGATCTCCTGCAGCATGGGCCGAAGCTGCTCGGTGCATTCCAGCGCATGCACCAGCAACACCTTGTCGACGGAGACATCCTGCAGCGGCAACTCGGCCTCGTCGGCGAGGCAGACCAGCCCCTTGCCCTCGCGCGGCCAGTGCAGCACGCCCTGCTGGGACGGCATCACCGCGATCACCCGCTCCGCCTCGTCCCGGAACGGGCGCAGAAACGGTGTCGCGTAGCCGAGTCCGAGCACGGTTTCGCCCTTGGTGCTCGGCCATAGCTCGCGGATACGGCGGCGGATCAGCCGCCGGGCAACCTGCCCGACGCGCGTACCGTAAAAATCCCAGAGATCGACTGCATCGTTGAACATGTTCCATACCGGCAGTTCACATGTCGCGAAGGGATCATAGTCGCCCGCTTGGCCGCGTCAAAAGGTTGATGCTACGGTCCCGCCAGCGTTTTCACGAAGCCCCACCGGATTCCAAGGAGCGAAGCAATGGCCCGTCTCGAAGTGGTGCTGGTCCCCGCCAGATCCGACAATTACGTCTATCTGCTGCATGATGCGGATAGCGGCGCGACAGCGGTGGTCGATCCCGGTGAATCGGCCCCGGTGATCGCGGCGCTGGACGCGCGCGGCTGGAAGCCGAGCCACATCATCAACACCCACCATCACGGCGACCACATCGAAGGCAACGAGGCCGTGCGGTCCAGATATGACTGCACCCTGGTCGGCCCGAAATCGGAGACGGCGCGGATTGACCGTATGGACGTCACGCTGGCCGAGGGCGATGTGTTCGAGTTTGCCGGACACAAGGCGGAAATCTTCGAGACGCCGGGCCACACGCTGGGCCATATCGCCTTCTTTTTCCCGGATTCGGACATCCTGCTCTCCGGCGACACGCTGTTCGTGCTCGGTTGCGGCCGGGTGTTCGAGGGAACCATGGAGCAGATGTGGGACTCGCTGAAAAAACTGCGCGCCCTACCCGCCTCGACCCGGATCTATTGCGGCCATGAATATACCCAGTCGAACGCCCGCTTTGCGCTCTCGGTCGATGGCGGCAATGCCAAGCTGAAAGCCCAGGCGGCGGAGATCGACCGGTTGCGGGCGGAGGGCAAACCGACAGTGCCATCAACACTTGGCGACGAGCTGGAGACGAACCCGTTCCTGCGCGCCGACGATCCGGCGCTGGCCGCCGCCATCGGCATGGAGGGCGCCGGCCCGGCTGCCGTCTTCGCCGAAATCAGACGTCGTAAAGATAATTTCTAAGCCCACTTTCAGGGCAACCGGCTCACCGAGCCGGACATCCAAGGGAGCGTACAACCAATGAAACTGCTTTATGCACCGGCATCCCCCTTCGTCCGGAAGGTCCTCGTCTTCATCAAGGAACTCGGCCTTGAGGACAAGGTTGAGCTGATCAAGGTCTCCAGCACCGTGATCGACCCAAACGCCGAACTCGCCGCCAGCAACCCGGTCGCGAAGATCCCGACACTGGTGATGGACAATGGCAAAGGTCTCTTCGATTCCCGTGTCATCACCGCCTATCTCGACACCCTGGCCTCCTCGCCATCCTTCTACCCCGCTGCAGGCGAGGCGCGCTGGGATGTGCTGCGTATGGAAGCGACGGCAGACGGTCTGATGGATGCGGCGGTGAACAACCGCTATGAGCGCGGCCTGCGTCCGGCAGACAAGCAGTGGGACGCATGGAGCGACGGGCAGGTCAAGAAGGTGCATGGCGCCCTCAAGGCTCTCGACAGCGAAGCGGCAGCGTTCGGCGACAGGATCGATGCTGGCATCGTTGGCGCGGCCTGCGCCTGCGGCTATCTCGACTTCAGGTATCCGGATATCGGCTGGCGCGAGAGCTATCCGGCGCTCGGCGCCTGGTACGCCAAATTCTCCGAGCGTAAATCGATGCAGGAAACCCAGCCGCCGTCATGACCCAGGCATGAGCATTTCCGACTGGAAAGCCATCGTCGCAAAACTCGGGATGCAGCCGCATCCCGAGGGCGGCTACTATGCCGAAACCTGGCGCGATGCGCCGGGTGACGGCGGCCGCGGCACGGTGACCCAGATCTATTATCTGCTGCCGGCCGGGGAAGTCTCCGCCTGGCACCGGGTCACGGACGCCACCGAAATCTGGCATCATTACGCTGGCGCACCGCTTCTCCTGACGCTCTCGCCAGACGGGCAAGGCACCGAAGCACACCGTCTCGGCCCTGACGTTCTGGCCGGCCAGAAACCTCATGTCGTGGTTCCGGCAAACTGGTGGCAGGCGGCGGAAAGCCTCGGCGAATGGACGCTCGTCGGCTGCACCGTGGCGCCCGGCTTCGATTTTTCCGGCTTCGAAATGGCCCCGCCCGGCTGGCGGCCAGCGCCGCGCGGCCAGGCTTCGGATTAAACTCGCTCGATCACACCCATCTTCAGCATCCAGGCAAGTGCCCGGAAAGTCCGAGCCGACGGCATGACATCAAGCTCGCTCATATCCTGCTCGATGAACATCACCCCGTTCTGACGCATGCTGGCCACCAGCGCGCGTCCGTCACCGAGAGAGCGCATATCCATCGACGAGATCGGGTTTGCCTGCAGAAGATCCAGCAACTTCTCCGCATCCGCGACCGGTTGCACCCGGAAGCCCTTGCCGATGCGCTCGCTGGCAAACCCGGCAAAGGTCCTGAAAGGATCGCTGAGCTGGGGCACCGCCGCCGGGTCTTCATCGGAATAGAAGCCGCGCCGCTCTTCCAGATCGCGCCAGAGCGCATCATAAGCGCGCACAATAACCGGCCAGTCGTAAATCTCCCGCGCCCGGCGCCGGGCCGCGTCGCCCATCCGCCGCAGCAAGTCCGGCTGCTCCGCGAGCTGGGCCAGGGCGTCGACGGCTTTCGGGATCTCGACCGCGACATGCTGGGCGAGCACCCCGACATGGGCATCGTAATCGTCCTGCCCCACGGCCAGTCGCCAGGCATATTCGAACCCGGCACCGGCGGGCGGAATGACTGTCGGGATCAGAAACCCGGTCTCGCCGTGCAGCACGGTATCGCGATAGCCATCCCAGTCGCTGGAAATGGCCGGAAGCCCCGCCGCCATCGCCTCGACCGGGGTCAGACCGAAACTCTCCTGCACATTATCGACAAGGGAGATGAATACATCGGCAGCAGACAGCACCGCCTGTTTCACCGCCTCCTCGCGCGCATCGGCTTTCACCACCCTGATGTTTGGTGCGAAGGCCCGCGCCGCCGCATCGAACGCCGCTTCGGTTTCCGGATTGTAGTACCAGCCTGCCTCGATCAGCGTGACCGGACGGCCGATCCGCGCCGCAAGCTGTTCCAGCGCCCGGTACATCGGGATCGGATGCGCCTTGGTGTGATAGCTCAGGCGTCCGAGATAGAGCACGGTGAAACTGTCCGCCGGGATTCCGTGCTCCGCCCGGAAAGAGACTCCGGCGGCATCGGGAATGGCGGAGAGCGCTTCCACATCGGCCCCGAGCGGAATGACAGGGAGCTGGGGCTTGAATTCCGGGCGCCCCCGGACGATCCCGGCAAGGGCACCGGAATAATCCGCGATCAGCCGCTCGACCAGACTCTTTACCGACTGGGAGGCACAGATCAGCGCGTCCCAGGGCGCCATCGGAGCGACCAGCATTTCCCGGACAGCATCCTGCGCCCGCCGCGATGCCATGGCGTGGGTTACCCCGCTCAGGCTGTATTTGCCGCGCCCGACCAGCCGGCGATTCCAGGCCCGCTCGGCCAGCGCCGGGCCGGGCATGAACAGGCCGCTCAGATCCACCAGATCGCGGCCGCGATGCGCCGGAACATGGACAAGCGCGCGGGAGCCGGGGAACAGGGCCCTGAATTGCTCGAACCCCTCATGCGAGGCATGGATATGGACCGGATTCGCCGCGCCGTGCGCCAGATACGCCCGCAGGAATCCCGCATTCGCGACCTGCCGTCCGACCAGCCGTTTCGGGTCACCCGGTTCAACGGCAAAATGCAGTGCGGTTTGTCCCATCTTAGTCCCCTCCCTCGACCTTCGGCGCCTTGCGCCGGAAGATCATGTCCTTTGAGGCCAGCACGGCGCCGCCGACAATCAGCAGACAGGCCACGGCGACCACCCCCGTGAAGGGGGCGAGCCCGACCAGAATGAGCAGAAGTGTCGACAGCAACGGGGCAGCGTAGGACGACGCGCCAAGCGCCTGGATATCCCCGCGCTTCACCCCATAATCCCAGGTAAAGAAGGCACCGCCGACCGGACCGAGCCCGAGCAGGGCGACAGCGCCCCATTCCAGCGCCCCGTCCGGCCAGACCGTCTCTTCGAACGCCAGATGACAGAGGACACCAAGGATCGCCGCGACGGCGCAGAACCCGCCCACGGCCTCGGTCGGAACGGAACCGAAACGGCGCGACAGAACCGAATATCCGGACCAGGTAACGGCACAGATACAGGCCGCGCCATAGCCGAAGCTGAATCGCGGATCGAGGCTGAGCGTTTCGCCCCGCGTCACCAGCAGGGCCGCCCCGCCAAGCCCGAGCAAGGCACCCGCGACATGGAACCAGCGCAGCCGCTCCCCCGGCAGCAGGGCCGAGAAGACAACGATTAGCAACGGCCAGAGATAGGCGATCAGGCTGGCCTCGACCGTCGGCGCGTTGTCGATCGCGACGAAATAGAAGAAGTGATAGCCGAACAGGCCGCCGACCCCGAGCAGCCAGACCATCGGTTTCTGCCGCATATAGGTGAGCGGGTTTTCCCCCCGGACCAGCCAGAAGACGCAGGCAATCAGCGTCGCCACCGAGAAGCACATGGCGAGAAGCTGGAACGGCGGCACCTTGCCGGTGAGCGCGGTGAACAGCGCCAGCGCGGCCCACATGAGCACGGCCGTGAAGCCGATGGCGGTCGCCTTCAGGCGCGTTGCACGCTGGTCCACGATCAGAGTGCCCGGCGGGCCTTCAGGGCCTGGGTCAAGGTTCCGTCATCAAGGAAATCAAGCTCACCGCCGACCGGAACGCCACGCGCAAGCCGGGTGATGGAGAGATCGAGACCGGCCAGCCGGTCGGAGATGTAATGCGCGGTGGTCTGGCCATCGACAGTGGCATCCATGGCCAGAATCACTTCCTTCACCTCAGACGCACCGGAACGGGCGATCAGGCTGTCGAGATTGAGATCGTCCGGCCCGACACCGTCGAGCGCGGACAACAGACCGCCGAGAACGTGATACCGGCCCTTGAAGGCACTGGCCCGCTCCAGCGCCCAGACATCGCCGACATCCTCCACAACGCAGATCACCGAGCCGTCGCGGCTCTCGTCCTTGCAGATGTGGCAGGGATCGCTGGCATCGAGATTGCCGCAGACCGAACAGTCGCGCACCGCTTCCGCCGCCGCGCCAAGCGCGTCGGCCAGAGGACGCATCAGGGCTTCCCGCTTGCGCAACAGATGCAGCACCGCCCGGCGGGCCGAGCGCGGGCCGAGGCCCGGCAGCTTCGCCAGATAATGCATGACGCGGTCGAGCTCATCCATCGCGGGACTGTCCTGCCAGCCGCAACCGGATCAGAACGGCAGCTTGAAGCCTGGCGGCAAGGGCAGCCCGCCGGTCAGCTTCTGCATTTCGTCCTGCATCTTCTCATCCGCCTTCGCCTTGGCATCGTTGGCGGCGGCGATGATCAGGTCTTCCAGCACCTCGGTATCGGCCGGATCGACGAGGGAAGGATCGATCTTGATCCCCTTCATCTCTCCCTTGCCGGTCATCCTGACGGTGACCATGCCTGCCCCGCTGGAGCCCTCGACTTCCAGTTCCTGCAATTCCGCCTGCATTTCCTGCATGCGCTCCTGCATCTGCTGGACCTGCTTCATCATGTTGCCGAGATTTTTCATCTGGTCATGCCTCGTTCGCTTGACTGTCTTCGTCGCTGTAAGGGGCGGCCTCCGGGGCAGCGTCCTCGGGGATTTCCCTGACCAGCGGTCGAATGGCTTCTATCGTGCTTTCGGGGAAGGCTTCAAGCACCGCCGCGACCACCGGATGTTCGGAGATCGATTTCCGCTTCGCCGCCTCGGCATTCGCCTTGCGCTCCGCCAGGGTGTGAATGTCCTCGTCGCCCGGCA
>NZ_CAXBDC010000154.1:0-7121 GCF_963974195.1 uncultured Nisaea sp. | reverse complement strand
CATGACCATCTTGATGGCCAGCAGCATCAGGCCGAGGCCGATGAAGAACCGGGCAATTGCCCGGCGCCGGGAATTCTCCGACGACAGGAAGGCGGTGACGCCGATGAACAGGAAGACCGGCGACATCCAGGAGACGTCGAAGGCCAGAACCTGAACAACGATGGTGCTGCCGACATCCGCGCCGAGCATGAGGGCCAGCCCGGCCGGAACGGCGATCATCCTCCGGCCGCCGAACGATCCCACGATCAGGGCCGTCGCCGTGCTGCTTTGCAGGATGGTGGTGATGCCGAGGCCGGTCAGGAACGAGCTGAAGCGGTTCCGCGTGGCCGCGGCGACACCCCGGCGGATACCGGAGCCGAAGGCCCGTGTCACCCCTGTACGCACCATGCGGACGCCCCACAGAAGCAGGGCGACTCCGCCGGCAATGTTGATCAGTAGTTCCATGGACCTGTCCGCGCCCTGGCTGGACGCTGTTGGATGCCGTTACTAGATAATCGCGTGCCGCACCTTCGCCGATACCCACTCGCTGACCAGCACGGTGATCAGGATCAGGATGAAGATCAGGGTGACTTGCGGCCAGGCGAGCACGTTGAGGCTCTCCTGCAGGCGCAGGCCGAGGCCACCGGCGCCGACCAGACCGAGAACCGTCGACTCGCGGATATTGATGTCCCAGCGGAATACGGTGATCCCGGCGAAGGCGGGCAGGATCTGCGGCACAACCGCGTAATCCATGATCTGTGCCTTGCTGGCTCCGGTAGCGGACACCGCCTCGACCTGGACCGCGTCGATTTCCTCGATGGCTTCATACAGAAGTTTCGAGACGAACCCGATGGACCGGAAGGCGATGGCAACGATCCCGGCCATCACGCCGGGGCCGATGATCGCGACCAGCAGCAATGCCCAGATCAGCGAATTGATCGAGCGGCTGGAGACAATGATCAGCAGGGCGACGGGCCGGACGAACCGGGTGCTCGGCGTGGTGTTGCGGGCCGCCAGGAAGGCAACGGGGACGGCCATGAACAGCGCCAGCAGGGTGCCGAGCGTGGCAATCGCAATGGTGTCCCAGAGCGGCTCCAGCAGGTTCGGGAGGTATTCCCAGCGTGGTGGGAACATGCGGCTGCCGATATCCAGCGCCTGGCGCGGAGCGTCATAGACGAAGGCCCAGATCGTGGTCTTCGTCATCACCTGCCAGCAGAAGATGAAGAAAGCGATCAATACCAGCCAGCCTAGCCACAGGGCGAGTTCCTGCCTGGTCGTGCGTTTGCGCCAGACCGGCCCGGATGTGACCTGTTCGGATGATGTTTGTGCCATTACTGAAGCCATTTCCGGACGTAGCCTGATGAATATTCAGCCGCCATCACGATCAGGATGATCAGGATCAGGATTGCAGCGGCGGAGTCGTATTCGTAGCGATCCATCGCCGTATTCAGCGTGGCGCCGACACCGCCGGCCCCGACGATGCCAATGACGGCGGACTCGCGGAAATTGATGTCCAGACGATAGAGGCTGAGCCCGATCAGGCGCGGCATGACCTGCGGCTGGATCGCGTAGGTCACGATCTGCCACCAGCCGGCGCCTGTCGCACGGACCGCCTCGGCCTGGCTCTCGTCGATATCCTCGATATCCTCGGCCAGCAGTTTGGCGAGGAACCCGATCGTGGCGAAGGACAGGGTCAGGAACCCGGCAAAGGGCCCGAAGCCGAACATCGCGACGAACAGAATGGCGATGATGATTTCCTGAAAGCTTCTGGACAGGGCGATGATGGCCCGGCAGACGGCATAAATAGGTAACGGAGCAATGTTCCGCGCCGCGCCGATGCCGATCGGGACCGAGATGGCGACCCCGACCACGGTCGAGGCGACGGCCATGGTCAGGCTTTCTTCCATGCCGATCAGGATATCTTCCCAGCGGCTGGTGAAATCAGGCAGCAGGAAGCCCTGAATGAAGCGCAGGCCGCGATCGAGGCCTTCCCAGACGCGCACCCAGTTGACCTCGACCGAGCTTACGGCGAGGACCATGTAGAGCAGTGCGCCGAGATAGAGCGACCAGCGCAGCCAGGAACGCTTGATGAAAGGCGGCCGTGTCCATGTCGTCGGAAAAGAGGGGGAGGTGGCTGTCGTCATGTCAGCCCCGCCAGGCGTTCGCGGTCGATTGCCGCTGCGTGTTCCTCGGCGCTTTTTTCCTGTACCTCATCCGTATCGTCGGTCTCTTCGTCGACCTTGCGGATGGTCGCGGACCAGTCCTCTTCGCCGTAGATCCGGGTCAGGACTTCGGCGTCCAGATCGTCCGGGCTGCCGTCGAACACGACCTTGCCACCCTGCAGGCCGATGATGCGCTGGACGAATTGCTGGGCAAGGGCCACGTCGTGAATGTTGATGATGGCCGGAAGGCCGCGCTCGTCGCAGATCTCGATGATAAGACGCATGATCTGGCGTGAGGTTTTCGGATCGAGCGAAGCGGTGGGCTCGTCGATCAGCAGCAGGTCCGGATCCTGTTCAAGTGCCCGGGCAATGCCGACGCGCTGGCGCTGGCCACCGGACAGGGCATCCGCCCGCTTGTTCACATGCGCGCTCAGACCGACGCGGTCGAGCAGGCGGTATGCGTTCTCGACGGATTCCGGCGGGTATTTGCGGAAGAAGCTGCGCCAGAAGCCGACATAGCCGAGCCGTCCGGAAAGAACGTTTTCCATAACGGTCAGCCGCTCGACCAGGGCGTATTCCTGGAAGATCATGCCGATCCGCCGCCGGGCCTGGCGCAGACCGCCACGGCTGAGCCGCGTGATGTCCATATCGCCCAGGGAAATCTTTCCGGCCGAAGGCTCGACCAGCCGGTTGATGCACCGGATCAGAGTGGATTTACCGGCTCCCGACGGCCCGATCAGGCCGATGACCTGACCGGGTTCGACTGTAAGACTAACGTCGGTGAGCGCCCGATCGCCTGTCCCATAGATTTTTGACAGACCTTCAAGTCGCAACATTCAAGGCGCTCCTCAACTCGTTTCGGCGATCGCTCTGTGCGATCGCCTGTCAGGTTTAAGTGTCTGGATTACTTGCAGGCGTAGGAAACGCCATTGGCAGTGTCGATCTTCCGGATCACTTCCCAGTATTCCTGGTAGGTGATCGGGATGAACTGCTCTTCACCGGAACGGGCGAACTCTTCTTTCAGAGCGGACCCTTCCCAATTGAAGGTGAAGAAGGCTTCCTTGATCTTTTCCTGCAGTTCCGGCTTCAGGTTGTAGACGTAGCCGAACCCGGTGGTCGGGAAGGTCTGCGACTTGTAGACGGAAACAACCTGATCCTGCTTGATCACATCGCGGGCGACCATGCGGTGCCAGACGGAGTTGGCGATGGCGGCAGCCGGATAATCCTTGTTGGCGACGCCGAGGATGGAGTTGTCGTGCTTGCCGGAGAAGACCGGCTCGAAATCGCGGTCCGGCAGCATGTCGTAATCGGCCTTCAGGATGGCGGACGGTGCCTTGAAGCCGGAGTTCGAGGTCTGGGAGGTAAAGGCCATCTTCTTGCCCTTGATATCCTCGACCTTCTCGATGCCGCTACCCGGATAGGTGATGATTTCCATGTTGTAGCCGAAGTTCCCGTCCTTCGACGCCATGATGGCGAAGGAGACGAACCCGGCGCAGTTCACAGCCAGCGGGTTGGAGCCGGTGTTGAAGCCCGCAATATGCAGGCGGCCGGCACGCATGGCTTCGATCTGGGCGGCGTTGGACTGGACCGGGAAGAACTGGACCTTCTTGCCCGTCACGTCTTCCATATGGCGCAGGAAGCCATCCCAGACCTTGGCATAGACGGCGGGATCCTCGACCGGCGTATAGGCGAAGATAAGGGTGCTCGGATCGATCTGCTGGCTCGGATCGGTCGGTGTGTCGGCGACCAGATCGCCGTTCTTGTCCTGGAACCGCGCGTCGAGAGCATGGGATGCGCCGGACCAGCCCATGGTCAGGGCGCCGACGGCGACTGCGGCGAAACGAATAATCCCGCGTGTGTTCATAACGGGTAACCTCCCTGTGTTCAGATTGGGCACCTCATTTACCTGAAGTGCGTTTTCATTTGAAGATACAGACTTTCATTCGAAAGCGAACCTTTCGTCAGAATAATCGAATTGTCGAGCGGAACCGTATGGCTATCAAGAAATTTCCGGCGCTGCGGAACGGCGCGCGGATGGTTTCGTTCGCTCGACCGTAACCATTCAGGGTTTGCTTGCACCTGGCCCGATAGCGAATCGAGGGCGTCATTTTCCGGCTTCTGAGGCGTCCAGCGCCGCTTTCGGGCGCCGGGACGGCTGCTCAGGCCTCGCGGTCGAGTTCTCCGAAATCAAGCACGGGGGCCGCGTCGATTTCCTCGGCGTCGAGCATTGTGGCGACCCGCTCCAGGCCCGCCACCAGCATCATCTGCTCCCAGTCTTTCAGCTTGTCGAAGCGTTTCCGGAACAGTTCCTGAAGATCGTCCGGTGCTTCGGCCAGCCTGATGCGCCCGCTGTCGCTGAGTTTGAGCCAGACCTGACGGCGATCGGTGTTGCCGCGCTGTTTCACCACCAGTCCCTTGGCTTCCAGCTTGTGGACCAGGGATGTGGTCGTCGCCTGGGTGATCCCCAGCCGGGAAGCGATGGTCCCCGCCGTGCATTCGACCTCGTCGGCGAGGGTCTGCAGCAGCAGGAGCTGGGATGCCGTGAGGCCCGATTCACGGGACAGTGCCCGGGCACGGTTTTCCGTGGCCCGCAATATCCGGCGCAGCACGACGAGGGCGTGTTGTGACTGGTGGTCCATTTTGTCTCCGAAAGCTCGCGGCCCGACTATGACCCGAGCGGGCGATAGCGAGAAATTGTTTTAGTTTTATGAGCTAAATAATTATTTTGCCTAAAGGGCCTGCTTATTTTGATTCACAGACATAATAATGCCTAATTCCGACATGAGAGTTGGGCATCGAAATTCAGAAAAAATGCGATTAAAGGCGCCTCGGAAACATAAATGTCTTGTTTGCGACATGGCAATAACGTTGACAAAATTAGTTAGGCTAACTAAATAACAGCCACCTACTCAAAAGGGGTGGCTATGAAGATCGAGATAACAAAAGACGGATCGCGCCATAAGGCGGGCCGAAAAGATGGTGTGACCTTTCGTCGTCCGACATCGACGGACGGCGCGTCTGTGTGGAACCTGATCGGTGACCTGGACGCGCTCGACGATAATTCCATGTACTGCAACCTCCTGCAGTGCACCCATTTCGCGGAGACCTGCGTGGTTGCGGAGTTGGACGGGAACGTGATCGGCTGGGTATCGGCCTATCTTCCCCCGGCCAAGCCCGGAACCCTGTTCGTCTGGCAGGTTGCCGTCGCTCCCCAGGCACGCGGACGCGGGCTGGCGAAAGCCATGCTGCGCGACCTGCTGAAGCGGGGCGCCTGCGAGGACGTGACGCATATGGAGAGCACCATTACCAAGGACAACGAAGCGTCCTGGGCTCTCTTCCGGTCGATTGCCGGAGAGATCGAAGGCGATCTCAACCACAACCCCCATTTCCGGCGCGATCAGCATTTCGATGGTGAACACGCGACGGAACATCTGGTCCGCATCGGGCCAATCGAGAGCGAACGCTACGCCAGCGCGGCCTGACAGCCGCCGCCATACGCTTGTTGGCGTTCGCCCATCCAAGAAAAATCAGGCCACAAGGAGCCGAAAATGACGAACGATCTTTCCGTTTACGAGAATGTCGAATCGAATGTGCGCAGCTATTGCCGCAGCTTTCCTGTCAGCTTCACCAGCGCCTCCGGCGCGGAGATCACCGGTGCGGACGGCAAGACCTATATCGACTTTCTGGCCGGCTGCTCGTCGCTGAATTACGGCCATAATGACGAGGACATGAAGCAGGCGCTGGTCGACTACATCACCAGCGACGGCATCACCCACGGTCTCGACTTCCACACGGAAGCCAAGGGCGCTCTTCTGGAGGCGTTCGACCGGATCATCCTGCAGCCGCGCGAGATGGATTACCGTCTGCAATTCACCGGCCCGACCGGCGCCAACGCCGTGGAAGCGGCGCTGAAACTTGCGCGCAAGGTCACCGGCCGTGACCGGATCGTTGCTTTCACCAACGGTTTCCACGGTGTGACGCTTGGTGCGCTGGCCTGTACCGGTAACGGCTATCACCGCAAGGGCGCATCCCGCCCGCTCGATGGTGTCGATCGCATGCCGTATGAAGGCGCGCTCGGCAAGGACATCGACTCCCTCAAGGTGCTTGAGGAAATGTATCGCAATCCGTCCAGCGGCTTCGAGGCGCCGGCGGCTTTCATTCTGGAAACGGTCCAGGGCGAGGGCGGTCTGAACGATTCCAGCGCCGAATGGCTGCAGGGCGTCGAACGTCTGGCCCGCGAGCTGGGCGCTTTGCTCATCGTCGACGATATCCAGGCCGGTTGCGGCCGGACTGGTACCTTCTTCTCCTTCGAGAAGATGGGCATCGCGCCGGACATCGTGACCATGGCGAAATCGCTTTCCGGCATGGGCCTGCCCTTTGCCATGACGCTGCTGCGTCCGGAACTCGATATCTGGTCGCCGGCAGAGCATAACGGCACCTTCCGTGGCAACAACCACGCCTTCGTCACCGCCCGCATCGCCCTGGAGAAGTTCTGGTCCGATGCCAGCTTCTCCCAGAAGGTCGAGGCGAAAGCGGAATTGCTGGAAGGCAAGCTGAAGGAAATCGCCATCAAGACCGGCGGCAAGGTCAAGGGCCGCGGCATGTTCCGCGGCGTCGATGTCGGCTCCGGCGAGCTGGCGGAGGAGATCTGCCGCGAATGTTTCGAGAACGGCCTGATCATCGAAACCTCCGGTGCCCATGGCGAAGTGGTCAAGGTGCTGGCGCCGCTGACCATCGAGGTCGGCCTGTTCGAGCGCGGTCTCGACATCATGGCAGAGGCTGCCGCGACTGTGGTCAAGGCCCGGCTTTCGGCCGCAGCCTAACGCCCAAAACGCATTTCAATTCACTTCAAGATACGAGAGTTAAAGATGATTGTTCGTTCCTACGATGAGTGCCGCGATACCGACCGCCATGTTGTGACGGAGGGCTGGGAAAGCGTGCGCATGCTGCTGAAGGACGACAAGATGGGCTTCAGCTTCC
>NZ_CAXBDC010000153.1:0-7260 GCF_963974195.1 uncultured Nisaea sp. | reverse complement strand
CCGCCACTCTCCGGCCGGGCCAGCCGAAGCGCCAGATCGGCTTCCCGCCGGGTCAGGCTGAGATCCCGGTTTTCCGGAATCAGCTCAAGGATCAGGTCCGGGTAGGCGGGAAGCAGCGATGCAGACGCCGGGGCCAGTATCCGGTTTGCCACCACTGGCACCGCCGTGAGGCGAACAATGCCTGCCACGCGCTGACGCTGCTCCCCAAGCAGCATCGCCGCCGCGTCCGCTTCCCGCTCCATGGCAAACGCCCGTTCCGCGATTTCCTCGCCCGCGGGCGTCAGCGCAAGGCGCCGGTCGCCGGTCCGGACCAGAAGATCGACCCCGGTCACCTCCTGCAACGCATTGAGCCGTCTGCCGATGGTGGTCTGGTCAACGCCGAGCAACCGCGCCGCCGCCGCAATCGTTCCGCCACGCCGCACTGCCGCCAGGATCTGCAGGTCGTACCAATTTCTTATCTGCATAATTGCATTTTAATGCCGCAATCATGCGCATTCAAATATCAATATCGCAGCTTCAAGATAGAAACACCGAAACCTCATCCCGGGAGACCGATATGAAATTCGCTGTTCTGCTTGAAGACAATCCGGCCGCCGGCGCCGATATCCGGCGGCAACACATGCAAGCCCACCTCGCCTTTCTGGAAGAGAACCGGGACAGGATCGAGGCAGCCGGCCCCCTGCCCGTCCTTGGACACGGATCCGGCGGCCTCTGGATTGTCGAAGCGCCTGACAAGGAAGTGGCCGAAGCGCTTGTTCATGCGGACCCGTTCTGGCCGACGGGATTGCGGAAATCCGTTCAGGTCCTGGTCTGGAAACAGGTCTTCGCGAACGGCAGCAGGCTGATCTGACCAGCCGTGCTCGCGCGCCCTCTTTCCCGCCCTTGTTTCCTGCAGTTCCGTGAAAAGCCGGTGACGTCTCCCTAGCGTCACTGGCACCGGCCCATTGTATGCGCTAGACTCGCTTCGTCGATTCGGCCATACGGGGCACGGATTCACCACCTGCCGAGGATACAGGACGACATGAAGTTTTTCATCGACACTGCGGATGTCGCGGAGATCAAGGATCTGGCCGCCACCGGTCTCGTGGACGGGGTGACGACCAACCCGTCGCTCATCGCCAAGTCAGGCCGCCCGATCCTCGAAGTGATCAAGGAAATCTGTGGCGTCGTCGACGGTCCGGTCAGCGCGGAAGTCACCGCGACCGACTACGAGACGATGATGAAAGAGGCCGCGCTGCTGCTCAAGCTGGCCGACAACATCGCCATCAAGGTGCCGTTGACCGTCGACGGGCTGAAGACCTGCAAGGCGCTGAGCGACGATGGCATTCAGGTCAATGTCACGCTCTGCTTCTCCGCCGGACAGGCTCTGCTGGCCGCAAAGGCCGGTGCCGCCTTCATCTCCCCCTTCGTCGGCCGGCTCGACGATATCGGCATCAACGGCATGGACCTGATCGCGGATATCGCGGACATCTATGCCAATTTCGATTTCGACACGGAAATTCTGGTCGCCTCCGTGCGCGGCCCGCAGCATGTCATCGACGCCGCCAAGCTCGGCGCCGATGTTGCCACGCTGCCGCCGGCCGTGCTGCGCAGCCTGTATAACCATCCGCTCACCGACAAAGGTCTCGACGCCTTCCTGAAGGATTGGGCGAAGACCGGCCAGAGCATCCTTTAAGGACGGGCGACACGCGATGACAGGCAAGGGCTCCGTGGCGGAACCGGGCAAGAAAAGCGTCAAGCAGGCGGCCAATCAGCCTGCAGCGGCGCTGACGGCCGGACAGGTCGCGGATTACCTTTCCGCTCATCCGAATTTCCTGGTCGAACACCCGGAACTGATCGATATCCTGACTCCGCCGAGCCGCACCAGCGGCGAGGCGGTGGTCGACATGCAGCATTTCATGCTGGAGCGGCTGCGCTCGGAAAACCAGCGGCTGAAGGATTCCCATGCCGGGCTGATTGCCACCGTGCGCGGCAACCAGTCGACCCAGAACCGCATCCACGCGGCGATCCTGCGCATCGTGGCGGCGAATTCCTTCGACAATCTGATCCAGTCGGTGACGATCGACCTGCCGGTGATGCTCGGCATCGACGTGGTGACGATCTGCATCGAGGCCGGAGACGTGCCGATCCCGAAGGCCTATGCCTCGGGCGTGCGCTCCATCCCGGCCGGAACCATCGACCGCAAGATCGGCGTCGGCAAGGACGTGCTTCTGGCCGCCAATGTCGAGGGCGACGAAGCTATATTCGGTTCCGCCGCCGGGCTGGTCTCCTCCATGGCACTGGCCCGTATCCAGGTCAGCCCGCACTCGCCGATGGGCCTGATGGCCTTCGGAACGCGGGACGGCGAAGCCTATCATCACGGGCAGGCGACCGAGCTTTTGAGCTTCCTTGCCCGCACCACGGAGCTGACCATCCGGCAATGGCTGAACCTTCCGGGCTGACCAAGACCGAAACCATCACCGACCTCGCCGGGGCAACCCACGCCTGGCGGCAATGGCTGGCGAGCGAAAAGCGCGCCTCCGATCACACCCTGTCCGCCTATGAGCGGGACCTCGAACAGTTTCTCGACTTTCTGCAGGACCATCTGGGCGCCACTCCCGGGTTCCCCGATCTCGCTTCATTGAAGCCCGCGGACTTCCGGGGATACCTGGCCCGCCGGGTCTCGAAAGGCTATGCGAAAACCTCAACGGCGCGGGCGCTATCCGTCGTGCGCGGATTTTTCCGCTTTCTCGAGCGGCGGGGCGTGCTTGCAAACGCCGCCATCTTCGCGATCCGGGGGCCGCGCATTCCAGCCTCCGTGCCGAAAGCACTGACCGTCTCCGAAGCCACTGAAACGCTCGATGCCATGGGCGATCTCGCGTCGGAGCCTTGGATCGCCGCCCGAGACGTGGCGCTGGTTTCCCTGCTTTACGGAGGCGGGTTACGGATCGGCGAGGCACTGGCGCTCAATCGCGGCGATTTCCCGGCAGGCGATACACTCTCCATCACCGGCAAGGGCAACAAGCAGCGCATCGTGCCGATACTGCCCGCCGTCCGCGCCGCCATCGACGATTACGTCGCCCGCTGCCCGTATCAGGGCGGTCCGGACACACCGCTGTTTCGCGGTGCCCGGGGCAAGCGGCTGCAGGCCGGTGTCGCCCAGCGCGCCATGCGGCTGGCACGGGGCTGGCTGAACCTGCCGGAAACCGCAACGCCCCACGCCCTGAGGCATTCCTTCGCCACCCACCTGCTGGCCGGTGGCGGCGATCTGCGGGCGATCCAGGAGCTGCTCGGCCATGCTTCGCTGGCGACGACGCAACGCTATACCAGCGTCGATGCGGAACGTTTGATGGACGTGCATCGCCGCGCCCATCCGAGGGACAATTAGGGGCCTCTAGTTCCGGAAGAAGACCAGTTTGCGGTCCTCTTCCCAGTCCGGCACCCAGAAATAATAGTGCAGGTCGCACATGCCATCCTCGAGGATGATCGCGACCGGGCAGGCGCCCTCGATGCCGGTCATCTCGCGCACCTCCTCTTCCGTGAATTGCTCCAGGGAAATTTTCGGCGGCGGGTTACCGTCACCGCACAGGCCTGTCTGGTCCGCACTATCGAAGAAAGGCAGCACCGATTCCGAGACCAGCACACCCTCTTCATGCGTCACCACAACCATCAGAAACGAGGCGCCGTCCGGATTATCGTGGCTTACATAACCGGCGACCTTGTCCTGAAATCCGTCGCAGGTGACATCGCCTGTCTCAACCTGCCAGTCATGCTGAAAGACATTCTGGCCGCCCTGATACCGCATCTCGGCATTCAGATCCCCTTCCGTCACGTCCTGGGACCGGGCCGCGCCCGACCACAGAAAAACACACCCCAGGGCAATCAAGACAATCCGCATCGCTCAGCTACTCCCTTACCCGCTTTGCCTGTGTGAGCTTGCGCGGCTCCGCCGGCTCGGCCATGCTCTTCTTCACATCATCCGGCGGCCAGTTCAGCCTTACAGCACGCCACTCTCATTATACCGCCGGAACAGGGAACTGCCGATGCCCGAGATTGCGCATAAAGGCTACACGCCGACCATCTGGGAAAGCCTGGCCGCCGCGCCGCATCCCTCTCTCAGTTTCCAGAGTTCCTTCTGGCATTCCGTCGCTCCCGCTGGTCCCGCCTGCACCCGCCTCGACGGTGAGGCCCGGACGGAAATCGCCGTGGTTGGCGGTGGTTTTCTTGGTCTTTCGACCGCGCTTCATCTGGCGGAGGCCGGGCACAAGGTGACGTTGCTGGAAGCAGACGAAGCCGGGTTCGGGGCCTCCGGGCGCAATACCGGGTTCGTCGTGCCCAATCTCCTGACCGGTCTCGACCCGCGCTATGCAAAAGAGAAATTCGGGCCGGAGAAAGGCGATCTTCTGGTCCGCATGCTCGGCGAAGGCGGCGATCTGGTGTTCGACCTGATCAAGCGGCACGAGATCGACTGCTGGGGCAAGCAGACCGGCTGGATGCAGCCGATCCACACCGCGAAGAAACTGGACTGGCTGGAAGACCGGGTGAAGCAATGGCAGGCGCTTGGCCGGCCGGTAAAACTGCTCTCCCGGGACGAGGCGGTGGCCGAGACTGGCTCGGAGGCCTATCACGGCGCGTTTCTAGACCCGACCGGCGGCCATATCAACCCGCTCGCCTTCGTACGCGGTCTGGCCCATGCCGCCGTGAAAGCAGGGGTCACGCTGCATATCGACAGCCGGGCGACCGGAATCGGGAAAAAGGGCGCCGAATGGCATCTGCAGACCGATCACGGCACGCTGATCGCCGACCGGGTACTGCTGACCACCAACAGCACCGGCGGCGGGCTGGCACCGAAGGCGGAAGGCACCCAGTTTCCGATCACCCTGTTCCAGGTGGCGACACAGCAGCTCGATCCCGAACTCCGGAAAAGCGTGCTGCCGAATGACCGCTGCTCCGCCGACACCCGCAAGGATCTGATCGCCTATCGCTGGACCAACGACAACCGGATCGTCACCGGCGGCCTGCTGGCCAATCCGCTCGGCTCGCTGGAACGGGGCCGCACGCACCATCTCGGCCGTCTTCAGGAACTGTTGCCGCAATTGCCGAAGCTGGAGCCCGAATTCGCCTGGCAGGGCCGCCTTGCCGCCGCGCGGGATTACATGCCCCGGCTGATGCAGCTCGGCGACGGCGCCTTCTCCGCCATTTCCTGCAACGGACGCGGCATCGCCATGACCACCGCGCTGGGCCGCAAGCTGGCCTACTGGCTCTCCGGCGGCTCGAACGAGGAGCTGCCACTGCCAATCACCGCGCCGGACCCGGTGCTACTGCCGAAACTTGCCCCGCTCGCGTTTTCTGTGTGGCTGCCAATGGGACGGCGTGAGGATGCGAAGGATCTGCGGGGGTAAGCCGCCTCCTTCACCGTCATCCCGTCGAAAGACGGGACCCAGGGGAAGGCCGGCGGTGCTCAATGATCAACTAGGTCCCGGCTCTCCGGCCGGGATGACGATTAAAAAGTTAGAACAAACAAAAACCGCGGCTCGAAGGCCGCGGTTTTCTGGTTGATCTCGAATAGCCCGATCAGATGTGGATCGCGCCCTTGTTCACCGCGAGGCCTGCTTCCTTGACCGCTTCGGCCAGGGTCGGGTGGCCGTGGCAGATCCGGCCGATATCCTCGGCAGAGCCGCCGAAAGCCATGACGGCCGCGACTTCATGGATCAGGTTGCCGGCTTCCGGGCCCATGATATGGGCGCCGAGCACCGCGTCGGTCTTCTTGTCCGCGATGATCTTCACGAAGCCTTCGGTCATGCCGACGGACTTGGCGCGTGCATTGGCGGTGAACGGGAAGGAGCCGGCCTTGTATTCGACGCCTGCTTCCTTCAGCTGCTCTTCGGTCTTGCCGATGCTCGCCACTTCCGGCCAGGTGTAGACGATGCCGGGAACGAGATTGTAATCCACGTGACCGGACTGGCCCGCCATGGTCTCGACAGCGGCAACGCCGTCTTCCTCGGCCTTGTGCGCCAGCATCGGACCCTTGATCACGTCGCCGATGGCGAAGATACCTTCGACATTGGTTTCGAAATCCGCGTCCACCTCGATGAAGCCGCGCTTGTCCATCTCGACGCCGACCTTGTCGAGGCCGAGGCCTTCGGTGAAGGGCCGACGGCCGATGGCGACCAGCACGACGTCAGCATCGATGGTCACGGCATCGCCGCCCTTGGCGGGTTCGGCCGTCAGGGAGACACCGGTTTTGGTCTTCTTGGACGCCGTCACCTTGGTGCCGAGCTTGAACTCGATACCCTGCTTCTGCAGCACGCGCTGGAACTTCTTGGCAACCTCGCCATCCATGCCCGGGACGATCCGGTCGAGGAATTCGACGACCGTGACCTTGGAGCCAAGACGGGCCCAGACCGAGGCCATTTCAAGCCCGATCACGCCACCGCCGATGACCACGAGATGATCCGGCACCTTGGCGATGTCGAGCGCGCCGGTCGAGGTGACGATCTTCTTCTCGTCGATCTCCAGACCCGGCAGCGGGGTCGGCTCGGAGCCGGTGGCGATCAGGACGCGCTCGGTCTTGAGCACTTCCTTCTTGCCCTTCTCCGGGGTGATCTCGACCTCGGTCGCGGATTTCACCACGGCGGAACCGGTCTTCCAGTCGATCTTGTTCTTCTTGAACAGGAAGGCAACGCCGCCGGTGAGCTGTTCGACGACGCTGGCCTTGTTGGCCATCATCTGTTTCAGGTTCAGCTTCACGGAGCCGACATCGATGCCGATATCCTTCAGGTGATCCTGGGTCTCGGCATATTTCTCCGAGGAGGAAAGCAGCGCCTTGGAGGGAATGCAGCCGACATTGAGGCAGGTGCCCCCGAGGGTCGCGCGCTTTTCGACGCACGCCACTTTCATGCCCAGTTGCGCAGCGCGGATGGCGGCCACATAACCGCCCGGACCCGCACCGATGACGACGAGATCGTAGCTGTCAGCCATGATAAATCGCTCTCTTGTCCAGCTCGTTCTTGAAAGGCCGCGCGCGGGACCAGCCCGCGCGCGATGAAATTACATGTCGATCAGCAGGCGGCGCGGATCTTCCAGCGCATCCTTGACGCGGACCAGGAAGGTGACTGCCTCGCGGCCGTCGATGATGCGGTGATCGTAGCTCATCGCCAGATACATCATCGGCCGGATCTCGACCTTGCTGTTCACGACCATCGGCCGTTCCTGGATCTTGTGCATGCCGAGAATACCGGACTGCGGAGGATTCAGGATCGGGGTCGACATCAGCGAGCC
>NZ_CAXBDC010000152.1:0-7306 GCF_963974195.1 uncultured Nisaea sp. | reverse complement strand
ATGTTTTCCGGAGCTTCAGCGGGTAGCCGACATTCGCGGCGACGGTCATGTGCGGGAACAGGGCGTAATTCTGAAACACCATGCCCACGCCGCGTTTATGCGGCGGCATGTCGATAATTTCATCTTCGCCGAACCGGATACTGCCGTAATCCGGGCGGGTGAATCCCGCCAGCGCCATCAGCAATGTGGTCTTGCCGGAGCCGGACGGCCCCAGCAGCGTCAGGAATTCGCCGCTCTTAACCTCCAGATCAACATCGTTCAGGGCGAAAATATCACCGTAAACCTTTGTCAGACCGGAAATAGAGATCGGAAGCGCGTGTTGCTTCGACATGCCAAATTCACCGATTTTTGCTGGATTGATAACACAGCCGGACAAAGCCGGCGACGGGACGGCGAAAAGCCGCCGTCCGCGTCCCTCAAGCAGGTCTGACGTTATTCGGTCAGCATATCCTGATACATGGCAGCGGCCTTCTGCTCCCACTTCTCGTACCAGGCGAGGCTGATCGGCAGCTGCATCGCGGCATTGTCCGGATGAGACGGCATCATCAGGGCCATCTTTTCATCGATCTTGCCGATCTCGTAGGCCTTCTTGTTGGTCGGGCCATAGGTGATGTGTTCAGGCAGGTTTGCCTGAATTTCCGCCTTGCTCATCTCGGCCACGAATTTCATGGCGAGGTCCTTGTTCGGCGCCCCCTTCGGGATGGCGAAGCAATCATAGTCCAGCAGGCCCTGATTGAAGGTATAGGCGACTTTCGCACCGTCCTTCTTGGCCACGTCGAAGCGGCCGTTCCAGCCGGTGGTCATATCGACCTCACCGTCCTTCATCAGCTGCGCGTGCTGGGCACCGGACTTCCACCAGACAGCGATTTCCGGCTTCAGCTCACGGATCTTGTCGAGGGCGCGCTTGATGCCTTCCTCGGAATCCAGAACCTTGTAGACATCTTCCGGCGCGACACCGTCCGCCATCAATGCCGGCTCAAGCGCACCGGCGATCTTGTTGCGGTAGGCCCGCTTGCCCGGGAATTTCTTCACGTCCCAGAAATCGGCCCAGCTCTTCGGTCCATTCTCGCCGTAGGTGGCCGTGTTGTATGCCATCACGGTCGAGAACACGTCGCTGCCGATGCAGTAATCGGTATAGAGACCCGGATAGAAGGTCGAAACGTCGATGACGCTGTAGTCCAGCTTCTCGAGCAGGCCTTCAGCCCCAGCGCGCGCGGCACTTCCCGAGCCGCTGGAGACGATGTCCCAGGCAACGGCCCCGGCCTTCACTTTCAGACGCACGTCGGACATGCCGCCGTAGGTCTCTTCCTTCACGGTGATACCCATGGCTTTCGCCGCCGGCTGAAACAACGCGAGGCTTTGCGCGTTCTGATAGGAGCCCCCCCAGGAGGCAACAGTCACCGTGCCGTCCGCCAGGGCGGGCATTGCGGTCATGGACATCACCATCGCACCAGCGGCAACCGCCAGCAAACTGCGACGCGAGAATTCGGTCTTCTTCATCATAAGAACGTTCTCCGCTGTTCAATTTTTGGGTCTTTTTCAAAACCGGGCATCCCTGCCCGGTCCCGGATTGGTCCCAATCCTGCCCACTGTCGGAAATTGAAGGCCTCAATTGGACTTCAGAACAGGTCCATTCTCGATAAAACATCAAACCAATTTTATCCAAAAATCTTATCCAAACCCATTCCCCGTTTACCGGTTGAAGCCATCGCGCCACCGGTAAAACGCCACGGACGCCGAAAGAAACCACGGCCTCCCCGTATAGAGCGGACGTGTCGGGAAACTGATTCCGTCAAATTCCGTACGCCCTTCCTTGAGTCCGAGCATCTGCTGCGCCACGCGCATCCCGAGATATCCCGACATGGAAACTCCAGAACCGCAGTATCCCATCGCATAGTGGATGTTTTCGTGACAGCCGACATGCGCCAGCGTGTCGAAGGTGTAGGCAACGAACCCCATCCAGGAATGACTGACCCGGACACCGGACAATTCGGGGAAAAGACGGGCCAGTTCCTGGCGCAGCAATGGCGCGCTTTTAACCGGATCCGTTTCGCTGCTGGACACACGCCCACCGAACAGAATCCGGCTGCGGTCAGGAGACGGGCGGTAATAATAAACCACCTTCCGGCTGTCGCCGAGCATCCGGTCCGTCGGCATGATCCGGTCCATCAGGTCCTTCGGCAGAGCCTCGGTCGCGATGATGTAACTGCCGATCGGAATAACCCGCCGGCGCTGCCAGCCCGATTCCGGACCGGTATACCCGTTCGTCGCAACAAGGACATTACGGGCTCGAATGGCTCCGCCGGGATACGTCACCCGAAACCCGGGCGCGGTCTCTTCAATTCCGGTCACCGGGCAATGCGTCACGATCGTCACGCCAGCCTCGCGTACCCGTTCCAGCAGCCCCTGATGGAACATTCCCGGGTCCAGAGAGGCCGTGCTCGTATTTACAATTCCGCCGTAATAAGCGTCCGTTCCCAATTCCCTGTGCTGCTCCGCCCGTGGAATTACCTGAAGCGGCTCTTCCAGGCCCTCGGGCTGATTCGCAGCCGCCCGGGCCATGGCTTCGAACTGGGCCGGGTTGTGCGCGCCGGTAAATTTTCCGGGGATCGCAAAGTCACACGGGATATTTTCGGACGCGACGAAGTCCGCGACCCATTCCTGCGCCCGTGTGCCCTCCCGGAGAATTTCGAATGCCGTGTTTGCGCCGTAGCGCCGGGTGAGCTGTTCATATCCCGGCTTGATCGACCGGCTGATCTGCCCGCCATTGCGCGTGCTGCAGCCCCAGCCGGCGTCCTCGGCATCGAAGATCAGAACAGAACGCCCTGCCCTTGCCAGCACCAGCGCGGCAGAGAGGCCCGTATAGCCAGCCCCGACAATAGCGACATCAATGTTCTCCGGTACGACCGGGGCCTTGATATCGGGTCTCGGGGATTTCTCCCACCAATAAGGCTCGGTCTTGAAGTCCTCGGTAAAGATGTCGCTCTGCATGATTCATTATCCGCGTTTCAGCTGTCGAGCTCGCTGCACTGATACTGCGCGTTTTCCAGCCACTCGCGTCTGATCTGAATGCCCCAGCCCGGCTCTGAGGGTATTTGAACCTTGCCGTCCCTGGCTATCGGGAACGGGTCATAAAGGTCTTTCTGCCACGGATAGTAATCGAGCCCTTCGATGGCGAACTCGACATAGGGCCCCGCCGCCTCGATCGCGCCCATCAAATGCAGCGTGAAGGCGGTGACAAGGGAGAGATTCGCCGAATGCGGCGTGCAGGCCATCTCGTACCGCTTCGCCAGCTCGGCCACCCGCATGGTCCGGGTGATGCCGCCGAGATAGCAGATGTCGGGTTGCAGCACGTCAACCGCTCCCATAGACGCCATCCGGCGCCAGGTCGCCAGGTCGCAATCCTGCTCGCCGCCGGTCACGTCGATATCGAGCGCGTCCGTGACTTCCTTCGTCCAGTCGAGCTCCCAATAGGGGCATGGCTCCTCGAAGTGCGAGAACCCGTTATCCTCAAGCATCCGGCCGACCTCGATCGCACGTTTTGGCGTGAAACAGCTATTGGCGTCGGCCAGCAAGGTTGCCTTGCCGCCGAAGGCCGCACTCATCGCCGTGATAATCTCTTCAGTCCGCCCGGGCCATTCATCGACATCGTGGCCGTATTCGCTGCCGACCCTGATCTTGAAGGCGTCGTAGCCGCATTCGTCCTGAAGCCTTTTCAGGCGCTCGACTTCATCCGCCGGAGTGATATCGCGCCGCATGCTGGACGCGTAAACCCGAAGCGGCCGTGGTGTGCCGCCGAGCAACTCGCAAACCGTCTTGCCTTCGCGCTTGCCATAAAGATCCCAGAGCGCCGTATCGACGCCGCCAATCGCCCGCCGGAGATAGGCGCCGGGAAACTTGTGCTCCTTCTCCGGAATGATATCGACCAGCCCGTTCAGATCGAACGCATCCCATCCGAGCGCATACGGTGCCACCTGCCGATGCAGCACAAGGGAGGAAATATCGGAATTATAGGTCGAGACCTGCCCCCATCCCTCGCTGCCGTCTTCGGTGGTTACCTTTACGAAACCAACAAACTCCGTGCTGAAGGTCTCGATCTTCGTGATTTTCATCCGTGGTTTCCCATGCGTTTGGATCAAAAGCGGAAATTAGCAGCCCGCCGGAGACTGAATGATGACTCATCTTGACGACCTATTTGGATGGAATTTAAGGTCCATTATCGACATTTCGCCAAACCAATTTTTCGCGACATGGCCAAATATCCGCTGCGCGGTTGAAAGATCAGTAATGGTGAAACGAGCCGCCGGCGCCCTGCTCAGCGCAATCCGCATCGACCATGCCTCGTCACGCCTGCTGGCAACGCAAATCGTCTCCTCCATCCGGGACATCATCCTCACGGGAGGCCTCAGGGCGGGAGACCGGCTGCCCGCCACCCGGACCCTTGCCAGCGACCTTGGTGTTTCACGCACCACGATGGTCGATGTCTTCGAGCGCCTGACCGCCGAAGGCCTTCTGGAAGGCCGCACAGGAGCCGGCACCTATGTCAGTCAATCGGTCCGGATAGGCAATGAGGAAGAGGATGCCCTTCCCAAAGCCGCGAACGGCACGCTGGCGGCTGAGACCAACAACAGCTTTCCGTCCCCGCCTCCCGTCGGCTCCGAATTCGTGGAACGCCTGCCTCACACCATCCGGGCGTTTACGACAGCCTTGCCCGCCGTGGATATGTTTCCGATCGCGCAATGGACCCGGCAGTCCAACAAGCACTGGCGCGAGCAGCGCGACGTGGTTCTCGGCTATGGCAACGCCTCCGGTTTCCCGCCGCTTCGCCGCGCCATCGCCGCGCATCTGCGGGCCAATCAGGGGATCAATTGCCAGGACAGGCAGATCTTCATCACCAACGGCGCCCAGCACGCCTTCCACATCATCGGCTCGATGCTGCTGAACCGGGGGGACAAGGTCTGGTTCGAGAATCCGGGCGCAATCGGGGCCTACAACGCACTGCTGGCGGCAGGCGGAGAGATGGTCCCGCTGCCGATAGACGATCAGGGCCTGATGGTATCCGAAGGGTTGCGGCGGGCGCCCGACTTCCGGCTCGCCTTCGCGACCCCACTGCACCAGCAGCCCCTCGGCGTGACCATGAGCCTGGAGCGCCGCTTTGCCCTGCTTGAAGCCGCCGGTGCCGCCGACGCCTGGATCATCGAGGATGATTATGACGGCGAATTCTATTACGGCGACCATCCTATCCCGACCCTGAAGAGCATCGACCATGCCGACCGCGTGTTCTATGTTGGCACTTTCAGCAAGACATTGTTTCCCGCACTCCGCCTCGGCTACATGCTGGTGCCCCCGGCCTTCGTCGAGCGGCTCGAGCGGATGTTCTCCGCCTATCTGCCCAGCGCGCCGCTGAACCAGCAGGCAATCGTCGCGGGCTTCATGGACGAAGGCCATTTCGCGACCCATCTCCGGCGGATGCGGCGGGTCTATACGGAGCGCTATCAGGTGCTGAAAGCCTGTGCGGACCGGGAGCTCAACGGATTGCTGAAACTGAAGCCAACCGATACCGGTCTGCACACAATTGCCCACCTGCCTGACGAGCTTGACGAAAGTTTGGTCGCGGACGCGGCAGACAAGGCCGGCATAACGGTGACACCCTTCAGGCGCTATGCCATAGCCCCCCTCACCCTCAACGGCCTTGTGCTTGGTTTCAGCGGGGTTCCAACAAGTGATATCGAAGCCGGATCCAGGGTCCTGGCGGATGTTCTCGACAATGCGTTCCGCGGCAGCCGGAAGGCGAAGACAGTAAGGGTTTGAGAGTTGGAAGATCAGTTTGACTACATCATCGTCGGCGCCGGGTCGGCAGGATGTGCGCTTGCCGGGCGCCTCAGCGAGAACGGACAGCACCGGGTGCTGCTGCTGGAAGCGGGTGGCGACGACCGGCGGTTCTGGGTCCAGGTGCCAATCGGCTACGGCAAGTCATTCTATGACCCGTCGGTGAACTGGATGTACATGACAGAACCGGTTCCAACGGCCGGAGGCCGCCCGAGCTACTGGCCCCGCGGCAAGGTGCTTGGCGGTTCAAGCTCGATCAACGCGATGGTTTATGTTCGCGGTCAGGCCGGGGATTTCAACGACTGGCGCGATGCGGGCAACCCCGGCTGGGGCTGGGATGACATCCTGCCTGTCTATCGACGGATGGAAAGCCACGAATGGGGCGAGAGCGCCTGGCATGGCGGCTCCGGTCCGGTTCATGTCACCGCCCCGAAAGACGAGCTTCATCCACTCTGCGAGGCCTATATCAAGGCCGGAGAGGAAGCCGGCCTGCCACGCAACGATGACTTCAACGGTGCCAGCCAGGAAGGCGTCGGCGCCTATCACGTCACGACCCGGGACGGCCTGCGCATGTCCGCCGCCCGCGCCTATCTCTGGCCCGCACGGCGCCGGCCCAATCTGCGGGTCGAGAAGCATGCCATGGCAGAGCGCCTGCTGTTTGACGGAACCCGCGCGACCGGCGTCGCATACAGATGCCGTGGGAAGCTGAAACGCGCACATGCGAAAGCCGAGGTAATTGTCGCCGCCGGCGCGGTCGGCAGCCCTCTGCTACTGATGCGCTCCGGTATCGGCCCGGCGGAGGATTTGAAGGCAGCCGGGATCGACGTGCTGGTTGACCGGCCCGGTGTCGGCCGGAACATGCAGGATCACTACATCGTCGACCAGACGCTGAAATCCAGGCTGCCGACGCTCAACAACACATTGACGCCATGGTGGGGGAAACTCTGGGCCGGATTGCAATATGTCACGGCGCGGCGCGGGCCGATGTCCCTCAGCCTCAATCAGGGCGGCGGTTTCTTCAAAACCCGCCCGGACCTTGAGCGGCCAAACATGCAGCTTTATTTCTCGCCGCTGAGCTATCTGAAGGGCCCGCCGGGCAAACGCGCCCTGATGCACCCGGACCCCTTTGCCGGTTTCATCCTGAGCATTTCCCCCTGCCGCCCGACCAGCCGGGGCTATCTGCGTCTTCGTTCCGCCGATCCGGAGGCCGCGCCTGAAATTCAGCCCAACTATCTGGCCACCGAGCACGACCTGCAGGACAATCTGGAAGGGCTGAAATTCCTGCGCCAGCTTACCAGCACGCCGACCATGAAGGACATCGTGCAGGAAGAACTCTTCCCCGGCCCCGATGTCGACAGCGACGAGGAGATGCTCGACTACATCCGGACCAAGGGCGGCAGTGTCTTCCATCCATGCAGCACCTGCATGATGGGTTCCGACGCACAGACCTGTGTCGTCGATCCGAGCCTGAAAGTGT
>NZ_CAXBDC010000151.1:0-7495 GCF_963974195.1 uncultured Nisaea sp. | reverse complement strand
CGGAGGAGGGACTCGAACCCCCGACACGCGGATTATGATTCCGCTGCTCTAACCAGCTGAGCTACTCCGCCCCATGGGGCTCGCGAGGGGTTGGCCGAGGCCTTCTTGCCCGCGCGGAAGCACGCATATAGGCGAGGCGGGCGGGGCTTGTCAACAGAGGGGTGCCCTGCCCGGCTGAATTCTTTATCGGCTCTCCCCGCCAGCGATCAGTTTGCGCCGCAGCCAGCTTGACGCACCGTCCATCATGAACACCATGACGATGATCAGGCTGATGATATAAAAGGTGTTTTCCCAGTCCCGCGAAGTCCGCATGGTCTCCACCAGGACAAGGCCGATGCCGCCGGCGCCGAGCGCGCCGATCACCGTGGCCGAGCGGGTATTGGATTCCACGTAATAGAGAAACTGCGAGGTGAAGACCGGCAGGATCTGCGGGATCACGCCGAAGCGGTAGCGCTGCCAGCGGTTCGCGCCCGTGGCGCCGACGCCCTCCACCTGCTTGCGGTCGATATTCTCCAGCGCCTCCGAGAACAGCTTGCCGAGCGAGCCTGTGTCGGTGAAGGCGATGGCGAGCGAGCCGGTCAGCGGGCCGAGACCAAAGGCGCGGATGAAGATCAGTGACCAGATCAGCATGTCGATACCGCGGACGAAATCGAATACCCGGCGCACGACGAAACGGATCGTGCTGTTCGGATTGAAGTTCGAGGCGGCGACAAAGGCCAGCGGCAGGCCGCAGAAGGCCGCCGTGACGGTACCCAGGACGGCCATCAGGATGGTCTCGAACAGGGCTACGGCGACATGACCGTGCTGCCATTCCGGATTGCCCCAGAAGCTCGCCAGGATGTATTGCCAGTTCGCCTGGTCCGGGTTCAGCCGCTCCCCGGAGATGGCGAGCGCGGCCAGCTCACCGAAGCTCTTGCCGTGCAGCTCCGAGGTGAAGGGGAACCAGAAATTCTCCCATCCGTACTGGAATTTGTGGATCTCCACCTTGGCCCGGGTGAATTGCACTCTGCGGGAGAAGGTTGGCCGGGCATCGAGCTTCACATCGCGGGCATTGAGCCAGTCCGGCACCGGTCCATCCGGCAGCGTGGTGACGATCTTCTTGCCCACCAGTTCGGCATGGATGGTGCCGTAATCCGGCACCTCGAAATCGACACTCTGCCCCTCGACCCGGACGACATATCCCTCGCCAAGATCGACGGTGAATTTATCGGCGTCGCCCGTCACCCAGTCCGGCAATGTCTCGAACGTCGCATGCCGTTCGCCCTCGATGGCGACCTCGAAGTCGCCCCGGCGGAAACTCTTGGTGACGTGGGTCTTGTAGGCAACCGCGTCGGAAATCAGCAGCGCCCCCTTGGAGAGCTGCGCCCGGGAAAGCAGCATCGTGATGTCGAACGCGGTCCAGGCATAGAAGAGATACAGCACCACGCCCGCCAGCAGGAGCATCGGCACGGCGGAAGCCTTTTTTACCGATATGCGAACCGGCTCAGCCATGATGGCGGCGCCCTGATCGGAAATGACAGCCATATCCGCCTCCCCTAGCTGAAATTCTCGGCGCCGACGAAATGCCGGCGGAGATAGGATGAGAGCTGGTCGATGGCGACGATCGACAGGAACAGCATGAGGAACAGAGCGGCCGTCTCCGACCCGGCGCCCCAGCCGATGGCCCGGGAAAGCTCGGTGCCGATACCGCCCGCGCCGACAAAGCCGAGGATGGCGGAGGCGCGCACATTGATCTCGAAGCGCAGCAGGAAATAGCTGCTGTAGTTCGGCAGCACCTGCGGGATCACGCCGAAGCGGACCCGCTGCAGCCAGTTGCCGCCGACGGCCTTAAGGCCCTCAAGCGGCTTCACATCGATATTCTCGTTCACTTCGGAGAACAGCTTGCCGAGCGCACCGGAGGTATGGAAGGCGACCGCGATGGCGGCCGGAACCGGGCTGGCGCCGAGCACGAAAATCAGGAACAGCGCGATGATCAGCTCCGGGAAGGCGCGCATGATGTCCATGATGCGGCGCACGACCGGAATGGCCAGCGGATGGACTTCCAGATTGCGGCTGGAAAGCAGCGACAGGATCATGGCGAAGAAAGCACCGATCAGCGTGGCCACGGCGGCAATGTTCAGGGTCTCGATCAGGGCCGGGAGGAATTTCGGGAACAGGGCCCAGAAGGCCCATCCCTGATCCCAGGCCTGCATGACGATCTGCGCCGGATAGTCGAAGAACTTGGACAGCCCCTGCAGGAAACCACCGGAATTGAGGGCCGATGCCTCGCTGTAACCGGAGAGCACGACGGCGAGCAGCAGCGCGAGGGAAAGCCCGGTATAGAGCCGTCGGCGCCCTTCGAGCGCGAGCACTTCCTGGCGCATCACTTCGACCATGGGGAATGTCCTGCCATTGGGAATTGGAAGATCCCGAACCCGGGGTCCGGAACGTGGCCGGGACCGCACTCTGGCGGTCCCGGCCCGTGTTCAGTCCGTAAGGCCGTGCCTTACTTCATCTTGCGCTTGCGCGCTTCGATGATGACTTCGTAGGTCTCGTGCGAAACCGGGGCCATGCCCTTGATTTCACCGGCCATGAAGCTGTAGGCGCATTCCGGATCAAGGGAAGCGAGACCGGCGATCAGGCCCGTCACCTTCAGCTTGACGTCGGCCGGCAGATCCTTGCGGAGCACGACCGGGCCTTCCGGGATGACCTTGGACTTCCAGATCTGCACGAGCTGGGTCATGTCGACGAGACCGGCATCGGCGGCCTTGCGCAGGGCGCCGCTGTTGTAGCCTTCTTCCCAGGCACCCAGGCCGTCGGCCCAGGTCACCCCGGCGTCGATATCGCCGTTGGCAACGGCAACGATGGTCTGCTCGTGGCCACCGGTGAAGACGACTTCACCGAAATACTTGCCGCTTTCCATCGGGAAACCGGCAGCCGGGATTTCGATGGACGGGATGAGATAGCCGGAGGTCGAGTTCGGATCGCCGAAACCGAACTTCTTGCCCTTCATGTCGTCGAGGGACTTGATGCCGCTGTCAACGCGGGCAAAGCCGATGGAGTGGTAGCCCATGGAACCGTCGGCATTGATCTTCACCAGAACCGGCTCAACAGCTTCCGGATCGGTGATGTAGGTCTTGGCATAACCGGAAGCACCGAGCCAGGCCATGTCGAGGTTACGGCCGATCAGGCCTTCGATGACGCCGTTATAGTCGGCCGGTGCGAAGATCTTCGTCGGCACGCCGAGCAGTGCTTCAACCTTGGTCCGGACACACTCGTTGGAGCGCATACGGTCGGACTGGTTTTCACCGCCGAGGACGCCGATACGGAATTCGGAAATCTTGTCTTCGGCATGGACATTGGCGGCGCCGAACGCCGTCATGGCGACGGCCGCGGCCACCGCGAAATTGCGAACGAACTTCATCCCTAACTACTCCCTAGGTTGGAATTGCTTCCACGGAACATCGGCGGTAGCCGCATTCAGGCCGTGGCCGCATTCGCCTCAGCAACCCCGGCCCCCTGGCCCGGCACTGAGGGATTGGATCTGGCCCGCGCGGAAGCGCCGGCCGAAATGCTGGTCGAGGTCACTGCCTCGTTCAGGGCTTCCTCGGCGCCGTAAATCTCGCGCGCCGCTTCCGGGGTCAGCTCGTCGGCCGCGCCGTCGAACACCACCTTGCCCTGGCTCATGCCGATGACCCGGTCGCAATAGCTGCGCGCGGTATCGAGCGTGTGCAGGTTGCACATCACGGTGATGCCGTCCCGATCATGGATTTCCCGAAGCGAGCCCATGACGACCTCGGCGCTCAACGGATCGAGCGAGGCGATCGGCTCGTCGGCAAGGATGATTTTCGGCTGCTGCATCAGACCGCGGGCGATGGCCACGCGCTGCTGCTGTCCGCCGGACATGGTCTCCACCCGCTGCAGGGCCCGCTCGGCCAGGCCGAGGCGGTCGAGCGCGGCCAGCGCATCGTCGATATCGCGCTGGGAGAAGATCTTGAACATGGAGCGCAGCGTGCCCTGCTGGTTCAGCCGGCCGAGCATCACGTTGGTGACGACATCAAGGCGCGGGACCAGGTTGAACTGCTGGAAGATCATCGCGCAGTCCTTCTGCCAGCGCCGCTTGGCATTGCCTTTCAGACTGAGCACGTCGGTGCCATCGACCAGGATCTGGCCGGAGCTGGCATTCGTGAGGCGGTTGAACAGCCGCAGGAAAGTCGATTTCCCGGCACCGGAGCGGCCGATAACACCGATCATCTGCGGCTTTTCCACCGTGAAGGTCACGGAATCGACCGCGACCATGTTGCCGAAAGCCTTGGTAACGTTTTTGAACTCGATCATGCCCCACCTCTGAGTCTCGCGCCGTGCGGGGCTGCGAGCAGCCCGCCTGAACCGGTCACAAGGGTGACCGGCAACTCGGACAACACGGCTGGAGAAATCACACCGCGCGAGATCCGACTGGAGCGTTGGTATCAACCGTGCGGGTCGTTCTCGTGACGCTTTTGCTTCAGTTTCATGAAGCCGTCGGATGCCTGCGCCTGAGGGCGGGCTTAGTTACTGGCAACAGACAGGGAAATGCGCTTGTGATCGGCGGCGATAAAGATCTCGTAATCGGCATGCGAGACCGGGAACACACCAGTGACCGGCAGGCCGAGGGCCGCCGCGAGACAGTCCGGCGCGGTCTTGCCGAGGGCGGCGATCCGGTCCGTGACGGTTTTCTTGATGCTCTCGGAGAGCCCCGTGCGCAGAACCACCGGACCGTTCGGCATCACGGGTGAGTGCCAGAACTCGGAGAAGCGCGCATCGGAAGTAAGCTGAAAACGCCCGAGCGGCCCGGAATCCACCACCGCACCGGATGCGGTTTCCGACCGCCAGGAAACAGCGGCATCCACCGCCCCGCTTTCCAGCGCCGTGAATGTCGCATGATAGCCGCCACCGAACTGCACCGTCTTCAGGTCCCGTTCGGTATTCAGCCCGGCCCGTTCCAGGGCGACGGACGGTATGAAATAGCCCGGCATGGAGCGCCGGTCGGCAAAGCCGATGCTTTTGCCTTTCAGCGTGTCGAGCGCGTCGATCTCCGCATCCGGACGGGAGAATGCAACAGCGCGATATCCCATGGACCCGCCACGTCCAAGCGTGGCCAGCACAGGCTGCACCGCGCCGGGATTAGCGCGCCAGAGAGCGCTATAGGCCCGGGTTGAAAGCGCGGCGACATCCACCGCGCCTATACTCAAGGCGTGGCGCAATTCCTCTCCGGAAGGCAGGGCCAGGATCTGCACCGGCGCCGCAAGACCGTCCGCCAGGTCATGTGCGAAGCACTTCTGGGCCGCGAAGTCATCGGAGACCGCCTTGCCGCCGATCACACCAATCCGGAGAACATCGGCTCCGGCAGCCGGGGCCGTAAACAGAAGTCCGGCGAAAGCAGCAATGCTGGCCGCCGCGATCGCTGCACGCGCAAATGCCTGTCGCATCGTTCCATCCGTTCGTTCAGAAGCCGCCGCACCCGACACGGGATGCGGAGTCCAGCCTGCATTCCGGGGAACCTTAGCGGAAGAGCTTGACCGTTTGATGACGGTCCGGGAATCGGTGCGTTAAACCGCGTTCCAGTCTTCCGTGGCCGCGATTTCCGCTTCGATGAAACCGATGAAGGAGCGGACCTTTCGCGACAGGTGGCGGTTGGCGAGATAGAGCAGGGAAATCGGCAAGCTGCGATCCTCGAACGGCTCCAGAAGCGCCTCCAGATGTCCGCAGCGCAAGTCATTGGCGACGACAAAGCTCGGCACGATCCCGATACCCTCGCCCGACAAAAGCAGCCTTCTGACAGCGGAGGCACTGTTCACCCGGACCCGCGGCCGGATATTCATTGTCAGGCTTTCCCCGCCATCCCGGAACGACCATTGCACAGGCCCGCGCCGGTTGGTGTCGAAAATGCATCTGTGCGCCGGAAGCTCGTCCGGATGCGCTGGACGGCCCGCCTGATCCAGATATGACGGCGCCGCGCAGGTAATCAGGCGGATCTCGCCAAGCCGTTTCGCGATCAGTGTCGAATCCTGCAGAACGCCGATCCGGACCGACAGGTCGACGCCCTCGTCGATCAGGGACAGATGCCGGTCGTTCAGCCGCAGGTCGATGGTGACGCCGGGATTGGCCGCCAGATATTTCTCGACCGCGGCCATCAGATACATCTCGCCGAACAGCACCGGCGCGGTAACGACGAGATTGCCGCTCGGCGCCGCGCCCTCGTCCCGCATCACCGCGCGCAATTCGTCAAATTCCTCGATCACCCGGTTGCAGCGGGGCAAATAGGCCCGTCCGGCTTCCGTCAGGGTGACGACCCGCGTCGTCCGGTGCAGCAACAGAACCCCGAGCACGTCTTCAAGCGCCCGGATATTCTTGCTGACATTCTGGGCGCTGGTGCCGAGCCGCTCGGCGGCCTTCGAAAAGGATGTTGTCGCGGCAACAGCCGAGAACATCCGCATCTGCTCTATGGAATCCATATTAGCAACATATCGTTTATATTAATTCAATCAATAGAGAGCTTATGGCGACAATAGACTGCAATTAACTATGTCGGACAGGCGGCGCGGTGTGCCGCCCTTTCCTCGAAACGAAAGGACAATCCGATGACCAACCAGAACACCGCGCCTTATGCCGCGCTCATCCTTCGCGTCTCCCTCGGCGTGCTTTTCCTCGCCCATGGCGCCCTCAAGCTCTTTGTCTTCACTCCCGCCGGCACCGTCGGCTTTTTCGAGAGCCTCGGCCTGCCCGGCTTCTTCGCCTACCTGACGATCCTCGCCGAGGTGGGCGGCGGTGCAGCGCTGATCGCCGGTTTCGCCACCCGGCTGGTTTCCATCGCCACCCTGCCGATCCTGCTCGGCGCCGTCTTCCTGGTGCATGGCGCGAATGGCTGGCTCTACACGAACCCGAACGGCGGCTGGGAATTCCCGGCATTCTGGGCGGCAACCCTCGTGGTTCAGGCTCTGCTCGGTGACGGCGCCTATGCCGTGCGCACGCCGAAGATCCTCTCCCTGACGCCCGGCAGCTTCGTCCGGCAGGGATAAGTCCCATGGCAAGCCTGCCCAGCCTGTTTCTGCCGCACGGCGCCCCCGACCTGCTGCTCACCAACCACGTCTCGAAGGATTTCCTCGGGACACTGGGTAGCCGGATCGGACGCCCGGCGGCGATCCTCATCGTCTCGGCCCACTGGGAAGCGGCACAGCCGACGCTGACCACGGCCGAGGCTCCCGAAACGGTGCATGATTTCTTCGGCTTTCCGGACGCGCTCTATCGCATCCGGTACCCGGCCCGAACCGCTTCCGATCTGGTTGACTGGGTCGATGGCCTGCTGACCGGTCAGGGAATAGAAGTGCGGAAGGATGCCAGCCGTGGTTTCGATCACGGCACCTGGGTTCCGCTCTCGCTTGTCTATCCGGAAGCCGATATCCCCGTCGTCCAGCTCTCGCTGGTGCGGGGCGGCACGGCACGGCAGCATTTCGAGATCGGCCGTGCACTCGCCCCG
>NZ_CAXBDC010000150.1:0-7895 GCF_963974195.1 uncultured Nisaea sp. | reverse complement strand
GGCCACGTTCTCCGCCGTCTCCGGCATGGAATCGGTGCCGTACTGCTTTTCCATCTGCGGGTTGACGAAGCGCCAGCCTATCGTGGTGTCATACATCTCGGCATTGCGGTCAAAAGCGCTTGTCGCCTTGCCCATGACGAACGGGGCACGGGACATGCTCTCGACGCCACCGGCAATAAAGAAATCACCCTCGCCGGAGCGGATCGCGCGGGCCGCCGCGTTCACCGCTTCCATGCCGGAAGCGCACAGCCGGTTCACCGTCGCGCCCGGAACCTCGGGGGAAATCCCGGCAAGCAGCAGGGCCATGCGGGCCACGTTGCGGTTATCTTCACCGGCCTGGTTGACGCAGCCGTAATAGACATCGTCCAGCGCGCTCCAGTCGACGGAGCCGTTCCGCGCCATCAGCTGCTGGATCGGATGCGCCGCGAGATCGTCCGCGCGCACGGAAGACAGGCTGCCGCCATAGCGGCCGATTGGGGTACGGATTGCGTCACAGATGAAGGCTTCGGTCATGGAGGCGGCTCCCAAATCTCTTTTTTGCGAAACTCAATTTCGCAGCTTATTGTCGGTGCAGTATGCACAGCCTAATATCCCGGTCAATTTCCAGTCGGGAAGCATAATCATGCCGACCGCGCGGCTCAGCGCGGCAACTTACTCAAGGGGGAATTATCCGTGTCCGTCGTCATTCTCGATCATCCGCGCGACCGCGAGGAAAACGATCACATTGCCGTTGTCCGCATCAACCGCCCGGACGCACTGAACGCGCTCAATCTGGAAGTCCGTCAAGAGCTGGCCCGGGTGTTCCGGGAGCTGTCCGATGACGATAACGTGCTGGCCGTGGTGCTGACCGGCGACGAGAAAGCCTTCGCCGCTGGTGCGGACCTGAAGGACATGGCGGACCGGACAACGGTCGAAATGTTCCACCGCAAGACAGAACGGCTCTGGCAGAACATCGCCGATTACCCGAAACCGGTAATCGCAGCGATCAACGGCTACGCGCTCGGTGGCGGGCTGGAGCTGGCGATGCATTCCGACATCATCGTCATCGGCGAGAATGCCCAGGTCGGGCAGCCGGAAGTCCGCGTCGGCATCATGCCGGGCGCCGGCGGCACCCAGCGCCTGACCCGCGCCGTCGGCAAGTTCCAGGCCATGCGGCTCTGCCTCACCGGCCGCCCGATCGACGGCAAGGAAGCCTTCGCCATCGGCATTGCCAGCCAGGTGGTGCCGGACGCCGAAGTCTTCGAGACCGCCTACAAGATGGCGAAGGATATCAGCCGGATGCCGCCAATTGCGGTACAGCAGATCAAGTCCGCCATCATCCGCGGCCAGGACGCGTCGCTGGAAACCGGTATGGCGCTGGAGCGGGCCATGTTCCAGGGCCTGTTCGCCACCGCCGATCAGAGCGAGGGCATGCATGCCTTCGTCGAAAAACGGCGCCCTATCTTCAAGGGGGAATAAGACTCATCAAGGAGCGGCGGGCGGCGGCACCGGGAGGTTAAGTGCCACCATCCGCCGATCCCCACGCCACGCCAAGGAGATCCCTGAGGCGTGTACCCCTGATCATATCCTTTCCGATGGCATTTCCCAACTCGCGGTAGGCTTCGAACTGGGACGGATCGAAGAACTGGTCCGATGTCGGCTCATGCGGGAAAGCGGGATGGTCCGCCTTGTATCCCCGGCTCTCCAGACTGAGGCCGTCGATCATGGTGGCTTTCACATAGATCAGGATACCGATCTCCTTGCCGGCCCCGGCTTCGACTTCCGGATAGGTCACCGTGCCGATGATGTAGCCATGATCGGCACGCATCGCCTCGACCGGAAATCCCGTGGGGCGCTGCGGGACGAGGCAGGAAAGACGATTGCGCCAATGGTCGTAGCCATCGTCCTGGTCAGACGGCGATGCCCTGCCGGTCTGCGCGTCATAGGCCTCCTGGCTCCAGAACGGGCGGCCGAAATCCACTTCCACGCCGAAATCCTGGCTAACTTTCCGGACGGTGTTCTGCACATCGCCGAAACCGAAGGCCGGATCCGCGCCCGCGTCGGAAATCAGGATCAGCTTGCAGCGCCGCCGCACAAGCTCATAGATCGCCAGATTCTCGAAATGCCCGCCGTCACTGAGCTGGAACCATTTCCCGTGCCGGTCAAACGCTGAAGGACTGAGTTCCACTTTCATATTATCGAAATGGTTCGGCTTTCCGGCAAGCGGTGCCAGCGTGTTATAGGCCGCGTTCCGCACCGTGTAGCCCAACCGGATGTTCAACAGGTTCATCAGCCAGGAAACCGCGCGTTTCCGCGTCTGGCCGGTTCCCGCCCAACCGGAGTTCGGGTGCGCGGCGGCCCCGGAGATCGTCATCGCGGTCGCGAGCGTCATATCTCCGCCGGAGAAATCCCCGGTCGGATGAAACCCGCCCGCGTCCCCGCCGCAGTAAATCCGGGACATGACAAAATTGTCGCCGCCGCGACGGCGTAAAAGCGCGTCATCCGAATCCACCAGGATCAGGTTCGTATTCACCAGGTGGTAATTGGAAAGACTACCCGGATCGCAGAGATCGCGTAGCTGCGCCTCGTTCGCCCCGGGAGCGGGCCTGACCTGGTTGCCCGCGATCGCCGACTGCATCGGCATGAAAGCCTCCATCAGGCGATCGCGGTAAAAGCGGTGAATGGATATGTAGTTGGTGTTGACCACATATCCCGTCAGCAGCGCCAGAACGACAAAGCAGGCAAAGACGATATCGCCCGGCTGCTCCAGGTTCCCTCCCTCGCGGACAACAATGGCGATGCCGCAGGTCAGGATCAGGCTGCCGACAAGGATCAGGACGGCAATGGCCGGCAGGAGGATATCCTGAACAATCGGGTTCTCCGATTTCCGGGCAGCGGCAAGGCCGGTTGCAATACCCGTCAGCATCGTCCCGGCCCCCGCACTGCCAAAGCTCCCGATCGAGCCGAAAAAGAGTGCCGCCACATAAGGCAGCACTCCAATGCCGATGAACAGCAGGCTGCATGGAAGCAGATATTTGCCCGTGACCTCGAACTGGCGCCTGCTCCGGTAGGAAAAGCGCACGAACGCCCCCTCTCCGCCAACGGCCGAGGCAAGCGAAAAGGCAATCGACAACACGGCGAAGACAAGCAGCAGAAACATCCCGGCCATGACCAGAACTTCATGCAGATTGAGGTAGCCCGGATTAAGCAGCTCCCGGATACGCGGAGGCCCGCTTTCGTGCGCGCCTGAATTCGTGACCAGCGAAAGAAGGTCCGTCCATCCATGCACCGGCCAGCCAAGCTGCAGGAACACGAACAGAAGCGTGAAGAGAGGCACCCAGACCAGCAGATTGAGGAAGATGCCCCGGACAACCACCGCAAGGCCGGACAGGATTGAGATGTCCTTATTCGGCGCCAGATATTCCGCATGCTCCCTGAGATAGCGCAGCATGCCTCTCCAGTGCCTTGGGTCGGAGCGGTCCTTCGGCTCCGCCGTGCCGTAGGGGAAGTTGTGGCGGTCCAGCCCGTAATGCTCCCCGCCCTTCTCCCTGAACTTCTCGCTCAGCAGCCAGGTCAGGGATGCACCGATATAGCCCCCGCCGGATACGGTAGAGAGGTAATCGAAGTGTTTCAGGAGGTTTTCGCGCGCCAAAGCCTGCAACAAACCAAGCGCAAAAGTTGCAGAGCGCACACCGCCGCCGGAAATAGCCAGCCCCGTCCGGCTCCCTTCCAGGTCCTGGATTGAAGCCGCCGCATCATAGGGCTGGGACGGGGGCGGAGATGGGGGCGGAGATGGGGGCGGGAGCGACACCTCATCCAGATCGTCTGGCTGTCCCTCGCCCCAGAAATCCTGTCTGGAAAATTTCTCCGCCCCCGGAACGCCGCCGACATCCTTGCGCCGGGTGTCCAGATGAGCATCTTCAAGAGCATAGACCTGACTGTTGCGAAAGTCCTCGCCGCGCATCTCGTCCTTGGTGCGCGACAGGATTGGATCGAAGCTCTTCGCTGACGTCATAGCGCCCTCCATCAAGCATCTTTATGATGGAGGAGAACAAAGGTTTATGCAATCTAAACGGGATTAATAATTATAAATGCCCGTACCGTCTTAGATTTTCACGACGAGCTTGCCGAAATGCCCGGCAGCCCGCATGGCGTGGAAGGCATCCCGTGCATCCCCGAAGGCGAACGTATCGCTGATCACCGGCTGCAGAGCATGCTGCGAGATAGCGGTATTCATTTCCTCGAACATCCGGCGGGAGCCGACATAGATACCCTGCAGCCGAATCGATTTGCGCATGATCATGACCGGGTCGATCTTGCCCCCGGTCAGAACTCCGATCAGGCCGATGCTCCCGGCGATCCGGGTTGAGGCTATCGAGCGTTCCAGCGTCCCCGCCCCGCCGACCTCGACCGTGTGATCAACGCCCTTGCCGTCCGTCAGCTCCAGAACTTTTTCCTGCCATTCCGGATGGCTGCGGTAATTCACCGTTTCATCCGCGCCCATTTCTTTCAGGCGCGCGATCTTCTCGTCGCTGGAGGAGGTGCAGATCACTCTCACCCCCATCATCTTGCAGAACTGCAGCGCAAATACCGAAACCCCGCCTGTGCCGAGCAGCAGCACGGTGGAGCCGGCCTTGACCTGCCCCACTTCCACAAGGCTGTGCCACGCGGTCAGCGCGGCACAGGGCAGCGTCGATGCCTCCTCGTAGCTCAGATGCTCCGGCATGGCGACCAGGCCGTCCTGCCTCAGCACGCGATACTCGGCCAGCATGCCGTCGATGGTGCCACCGAGCGCCTGCGCCGCCCATTCCGGTGTTGTATGCCCGTCGATCCAGCCCTGAAAGAAACAGCCGCAGACCTTGTCTCCGGCCTTCCAGCGGGTCACGCCCGGGCCAATCTCGACCACATCGCCCGCCCCGTCCGAGTTCGGAATGCGCGGATAGGGAATGCCCCGGGGCACCGGTGCTTCAACAGTCGAGAGATCCCGGTAATTGATGGAAGAGGCCCGCACCCGGACCAGAACCTCGCCCGGCCCCGGCTTCGGGTCCGGGTGATCATTCAGGGCAAGAGCGTCAACGCCGCCATCAGAGACGATTTCATAGGCTTTCATGGCAGCAACCTCCGCTTGGTATCAGGATCAGGCGCCGAACCGGCCGCAATCGACCAGCAGGGTCTGGCCGGTCACGGCGCCGTTGGCGCAGAAGAACAACATGGTCTCGGCAATATCCTCCGGCTCGACCATGCGGCCCAGCAGGGAATTGGCGACCGATGTGTTCTTTCGCTCTTCAGGCCAGCCGTCCGTCCAGGGTGTTCTCACCAGACCGGGCGCGACCGCATTCACCCGTACTTCGGGAGACATCGCCTTCGCAAGGTTCTTCGTCAGGTTCATCAGCCCTGCCTTCGATGCCGCATAGGCAATCGAGCTGCCAATGCCGCCGAAGGCCGCGATGGAAGCGGTGTTGACGATGCAGCCCCTACTGTCGGTCAGGGCCGAACGGGCGGCACGGGCACAACGGAACGGGCCGATCAGGTTGGTATTGATGATGGTGGACCAGAACTCCTCCGTCATCGCATCCATATCCTCGAACGGAATCGGATCGAGCGAGACCGGCGTTCCGGCATTGTTGATCAGGATATCAAGCCCGCCGAGCGTCTCGATGGCATCCGCCACCATGCGGTCCGCATCCTTCGGGTCCGCGACATTGCCGGGAATGGCATGCGCCTTGTTCCCGGCCTGATGAAACGCGGCGACGGTTTCCTTGCCGCGCGGGTCGTCGGGCAGATGGTTCACCGCGACTTCCGCGCCGCATTCCGCCAGCAGACGCGCCGTCGCCCGCCCGATACCGGACGCACCACCGGTGACCAGCGCCTTCTTGCCGCTGAGATCAGCTTTCAACATGTCTTATTCCAATTCTCAGTCGTTGCGCCGGACAAGACCAAAGGCCGTGCGGGCCTCGCTCGGATCCGCGACCTCGCCACCGATGCTTTCGATGATCTGCACCGCGCGTTCGACAAGCTGCGCATTGCTTTTCGCCAGCTCGCCCCGGGCCATGTAGAGATTGTCCTCCAGCCCGACACGGGTATGCCCGCCGAGCATGGTTGCCTGGGCCACCATCGGGAATTCGCCACGGGAAATGCCGAAGGCGGACCACATCGCGTCTTCCGGCAGCAGGCTCTTCATGAAGGCCATGCCTTCCGGCGTTGCGGGTGCGCCCCAGGGAATACCCAGGCAAAGCTGGAACAGGGCAGGCGATTTCAGATGGCCTTCCTTGATCAGCTGCTTCGCCAGCAGGACATGGCCGCTGTCGAACACTTCAAGCTCCGGCGTCACACCCAGCTCCTTCGCCCGGTCGGCCATGGCGCGCAGATGCTTCGGCACGTTGACCATGGCGTGCTCGCCGAAATTCAGCGTCGCCACGTCCAGCGTGCAGATATCCGGCAACAGGTCCGCGATATGCTGCATGCGGGTTTCCGGCGCCTTCAGGCTGGTGCCCGCGGCAAAATCGATCGGCTCGACATCGCCCGGAATGAAGCGGCCGCCCGGGCCGGTCGTCAGGTTGATGACGATATCGGAGCCGGTCTCGCGAATCCGGCCCACGGTTTCCCGGTACAGCTCCAGATCCATGCTCCCTTTTCCGGTCTCCGGATCGCGGACATGGATATGCACGACGGCGGCGCCTGCCTTGCCGGCATCCAGCGCCGACTGGGCGATCTGTTTCGGGGTAACCGGCACAGCCGGGCTTTTGCCGCTGGTATCCGCACTACCGGTCACGGCACATGTAATTACGGTCTTCTGATTCATTTCGCTCCCCAGTATCCTGCGCCGTCTGGTTACTCGTTCCGAATTGTGGAAAGATGTTCCACGGCGCTTGTCTCAACTCGCGCCGCATCTTAGGGAAGCCCTCTTTCCGGTGTCCACGCCGGTTCCTGCACAGATTGCCGCCTGCCCGCGCACGAATGCGCCTGTTCCGACCTGATAGAGCCAAAGCAATGAGAAATTTCCAACTCCCCGGACGTTCCCCCGTTTTTGCCCGCAGAGCGGCGATTGCCACCAGCCATCCGCTGGCCACCCAGGCAGGCCTCTCGATCCTGAAATCCGGCGGCAACGCCGTCGATGCGGCCATCGCAGCCTGCGCCGTGATGTGCGTGGTCGAGCCCGCCATGACCGGTATCGGTGGCGACTGTTTCGCGCTCTACGCCCCGAAGGGTGCCAGCAAGCCGATTGCCCTGAACGGCTCCGGCAAGGCACCTGCCGCCGCCACCCTCGCCAAGCTGAACGAGCTTGGCTTGAAGGATGAAATCCCGCTGCACAGCCCGCACGCAGTGACGGTACCCGGTGCGATCGCCGCATGGGCAAAGCTGATTGAGGATCACGGCTCGAAAAGCTTCGCCGAGATCCTGCAGCCCGCCATCGAGTTCGCCGAGCAGGGCTATGTCGTGCATCCGCGTGTCGCCCATGACTGGGTGAATGAAGTGGAAGCGTTGGCTGCCGATCCGGCGAGCGCCAAGAACATGCTGGTGGACGGCAAGGCGCCGAAGGCCGGCACGATCCACAGCCAGCCGCTTCTGGCCGAGACCTTGAAGAAGATCGCCGCCGGTGGCCGCGACGCCTTCTACAAGGGCGAGGTCGCCGAAGACATGGTCGCCAAGCTGAACTCCCTCGGCGGCCTGCACACGATGGACGATTTCGCGGCAGCCGATGTCGAATATGTCGAACCGATCCGGACCGACTACAAAGGCTACGATATCTACGAGATCCCGCCGAACGGACAGGGTATCTGCGCGCTGATGATCCTGAACATCCTTGCAGGCTTCGACATGAAGTCTCTCAGCGAGGCTGACCGGGTGCATGTGATCGCGGAAGCCACCAAGATCGGCTACCATCAGCGCGACCGCTATGTCGCCGACCAGAAATT
>NZ_CAXBDC010000149.1:0-7942 GCF_963974195.1 uncultured Nisaea sp. | reverse complement strand
AATATAGTAAGTATGCTTATCAACTTGACCTTTCGATGCAACAGGTATTCTGTTGGAGGCTGAAAAATGCCTTTAACCGGTAACGGCCGCAGCAAGACGGCCCCACGAAGATGGACGAGGCAGGGAGGATAGATGGCGGATCGACCCATACTCATTGCCGGTGGCGGCATTGGTGGCCTTGCCACGGCTGCGGGCCTTGCGCAGAACGGTTTTGCATCGCTGGTGCTTGAGCAGGCGGCAGAGCTGGGCGAGATCGGGGCCGGTATCCAGATTGGCCCGAACGGCTTTCATTCCTTCGATTATCTCGGCATCGGCGACGAGGCCCGGGCGCAGGCGGTCTATATCGACGCGCTCCGCCTGATGGACGCGCAGACCGCCGAGGAAATCGCCCAGGTGCCGCTGGGCGAGGATTTTCGCCGTCATATGGGCAACCCCTATGCCGTGGTTCACCGGGCGGATTTGCACAAGGCGCTGCTGGATTACTGTGTAGCCAGTCCTCTGGTGGAGCTCAGGACCAGCCACAAGGCGACCGGCTATGAGCAGGATGGAAACAGCGTCACGCTGTTGCTGGACGGCCGCGATCCAATTACCGGCAGCGCACTGATCGGTGCCGAGGGGCTGCATTCACCGGTCCGGGCTCAACTCGTCGGCGACGGGGCGCCGCGCATCTCCGGACACACCACGTACCGCTCCGTCATTCCGACCGAACAGATGCCGGAAGACTTGCGCTGGAACGCGGCGACGCTCTGGGCCGGGCCGAAATGCCATATCGTGCATTACCCGCTGAAGGGCTGGAAGGTCTTCAATCTGGTGGTGACCTATCACCGGGACCTGCAGGAAGCGATCTCCGGCCGCCCGGTCTCCAAGGACGAGGTCGCGCAAGGTTTCGAGCATATCCATCCGCGCGCCCGGCAGATCATCGAGCATGGTGACAACTGGAAACTCTGGGTGCTGTGCGACCGGGACCCGGTGGACAATTGGGTCGATGGCCGCGTCGCTTTGCTCGGCGATGCCGCGCATCCCATGCTGCAATATTTCGCGCAAGGTGCCTGCATGGCGATGGAAGACGCGGTCTGCCTCGCCGAGGCCATGAAACGCGGGGACGGTGATATCGAAACCGTCCTGAAGAGCTATCAGCAGCAGCGCATTGCCCGCACCGCGCGGGTACAGGTCGGCAGCCGATTGATCGGCGATTATGTCTATCACCCGGACGGAGCCTTGGCGGCGGCACGCAATCAGGTGCTGTCCAGCCGGACGCCCGCCGAATGGTACGACCGGCTGCACTGGCTCTATGGCTCGAACGGATTGCAGAACTGAGCGCGGCATAAGCCGTGACACGAACGGAGGAGGAAGAGATGAGCGCAGAACAGGATCATTCGAACGTTGCCCATGCGATGCAGCCGGACGACAGCCCGGAGCTGCGCGCGCTCTACAAGGGGTTCGAGGACGAGCACCTGATGCCGCTCTGGACCCAGCTCGGCGATCTGATGCCGATGCATCCGAAGCCCAAGGCCGTGCCGCATGTCTGGAAATGGTCGAAACTGCTGCCGCTGGCCGAGAAGTCCGGCGAGCTGGTGCCGGTCGGACGGGGCGGGGAGCGCCGGGCCATCGGCCTCGCCAATCCGGGGCTGGGCGGCAATGCCTATGTCAGCCCGACGCTCTGGGCCGCGATCCAGTATCTCGGCCCGAAGGAAACCGCGCCGGAGCACCGGCATGCACAGAATGCCTTCCGTTTCGTGGTTGAGGGTGAGGGGGTCTGGACCGTGGTGAATGGCGACCCGGTGCGGATGAGCCGGGGCGACCTGCTGATGACGCCGGGCTGGCATTTCCATGGCCACCATAATGTCACCGACAAGCCGATGACCTGGATCGACGGGCTGGATATTCCGTTCTCCCAGCAGAACGATGTCGGTTTCTTCGAGTTCGGCTCCGACACGGTGACGGATTACGCGACACCGGATTTCTCGCAGGGCGAGCGGCTCTGGTGCCATCCGGGTCTGCGTCCGCTCTCCGGCCTGCAGGACACGGTGAGCACGCCGATCGGCGCCTATCGCTGGGAATTCACCGACCGGGCCCTGACAGAGCAGCTTTTGCTGGAGGATGAAGGCCAGCCGGCGACGGTCGAGCCGGGCCATGCCGCCATCCGCTACGTCAACCCGACCACGGGCGGCGACGTGATGCCGACCATCCGTACCGAGTTCCACCGCTTGCGCGAGGGCTCCGAGACGCGGCCGCGCCGCGAGGTCGGCTCTTCCGTCTTCCAGGTTTTCGAAGGCGCTGGCGCGGTGGTGATGAACGGTGTCGAACACAAGCTGGAGAAGGGTGACATGTTTGTCGTCCCGTCCTGGATCCAGTGGTCCCTGCAGGCGGAAACCCGCTTCGACCTGTTCCGCTTCTCCGACGCTCCGATCATGGAGCGGCTGAATTTCGCCCGCACCAAGATCGAAGGCGTGCAGGACTGAGGGTCTGGGGCCGGTGATGGGCGACTCTCTGGAGGCGGAACGCGCCGCATTGCGGGCAAGGCTTGGCGCGGGTGCCCGGTATGACTCTCCCGCTGCCCCGGCGGAGGATCTTGTCCTTGCCCGCCGGGGAACGGCCTATTTCGCCCGCAAGCTGAACGAGCTGGTCGACCGGGATCTCGACGCGCCGTCCCTGGTGCCCGGCTGGACCCGGCGGCATCTTGTCGCGCATGTCGGCTATCACGCCCGGGCACTGACCCGGCTGGCCGATTGGGGACGTACCGGGGTCGAGACGCCGATGCATGCCTCGGCGGCGGAACGTGACGCCGAGATCGACCTCGGCGCGACATTGCCAGCCCAGGCATTGCGCCACCTTTTCACCCATTCTGCCGTGCATCTGAATGTAGTGTGGCGCGATCTTGAAGATGCGCAGTGGGATGCCGTTGTCAGGACGCTTGAGGGGGGTGCGGGAGTTGCCGATGCTGCGGGCGCGAGAAATCTGGCGAGATGCTCTTGCGCTTGGAAATGGCGGTATGACGCGCGATCTTCCGCCGCAGTTGCGCGGTTCCTGAGCCGCAGAGCTGAATTAAGGCAAAAAATGGCAGCTTTTGTCGCCAAAAAGCACCACGACAGTGGTTGCAATGGGCATGTCGTTCCTGTACCTAATCCTCATGTCAGTAATGCGAATGACTCGCAATAATATTTCATCCGTGAAGGTAGGCTCATGGGGTTGGCGCGTCTTTTCAGAACGGGGCTCTCCGCGCTTGCGGTAGTGGCGATTTCCGTACCCGCACTCGCGACGGATATGGCGGAAAAACGCCTGCTTCTTGAGCTGAACAAGGTCGAGAGCGTGGGCGGTGACTGCCGCACCACCTGGGTTGTGAACAACACCACCGGGGTGAACCTCGAAGCCGTGAAGCTCGATTTTGTCGCGTTCGATACGGACGGCATCGTCGTTCGTCGCGTGATCGCGGACATGGGCCCGATCCATACCGAGCACACACGGGTGAAACTGTTTGATCTGAAGGAAATCGACTGCGGCAGTGTCGGGCGCGTCCTGATGAATGGCGTGAGGGCATGCGAGGGCGGGAGCGCGGCAGTCGCGCCGGAGCTCTGCGCGGACAGTCTGCAGACGGCATCCCGGGCGGCAGTGCCCTTTACGCAATAACCGGATCGCCCCAATGACGGCATTCATGACGATGGCGGCTGAGGCGGTGGCAGGAGAAAATCGATGACGGAAGCGATCGAAGAGATCATGGGCTTTATGGATGCGGGCGGGCCGATCATGTATCTGCTCGCGATCATGTCCGTGGTGGCGACGACCGTTTTTGCCTCCAAGATGGTGCAGTTCCTGATGCTGCGCCTGTGGAACGGCCGCGAGCGGGACGAGGCCCTCGGGCTGTGGCGTTCCGGCCACGGCAAGGCTGCGCTCGATCTTCTTGAGGACGGAGCCCACCCGGCGGCGGCGATTGCCCGTTACGCCATGCAGTTGCGGCACAACCGGGATATTTCCGACGCCGAGGCGCGGGAAGAGGTGGAACGGGTCGCCGGATTGTTCATGGACCGGCTGTCGTCGGGCCTGCGTCTGCTGTCGGCCATCGCCATGCTCAGTCCGCTGATCGGTCTGCTCGGCACCGTGATCGGCATGATCGACGCCTTCAAGGCGCTTGAGGGGGCGGGCAGCAAGGTCGATCCCTCGATCCTCTCCGGCGGCATCTGGGTCGCGCTGCTGACCACGGCCGCCGGTCTGGTGGTTGCCATTCCGGCGACCGCCGCGCACCAGCTGGTCGACGGCATTGTCGAGCGTGCGGGACGGGCGATGGAAGACGCGGCAACGCAGGTCTTCACCGCCGCTCCGGCTCCGGTCCGTCGCAGGGCTGTGGCAGAGTCCATTTCGGAAGCCGCGCTTCAAGGCGCGGAGTGAGGCCATCATGCGGCTCAGTGCCGGGCGCAGACGCCCCACGGCGGAGATCAGTCTCACGCCGCTGATCGACGTCGTCTTTATTCTTCTCATCTTCTTCATGCTGGCTTCGAGCTTCCTTGACTGGCGGGCCATCGGTCTGAAAACCGCCAAGCTCGGGAATGCGGCCGGTGCCGCGTCCGAAGGCTCCGTGCTGGTAAAATTGCGCGCCGACGGGGATTATCAGGTCTCCGGCGAGCGGATGAGCCTGGCGGATTTCTCCGAGCGTCTGAAAACCCTGGCCGGACGAGAGCCCAAGCCCCGCATCGTGGTCGAAGCCGAGACCGGCGTGCCGGTTCAGGCCGTGGTCAAGGCCGTGGATATGGCGGGCGAGCGGGGGCTGACCGACGTGACCCTGGCGAGCCGGTCGGAGCCCTGATGCGATGCGGCTTGTAAAACCCAAGAAAAAGTCCGCGGCCGAGAATGTCCTGCCGCTGATCAATGTCGTTTTTCTGCTGCTGATTTTCTTCATGCTGGCGGGGGCGCTTGAGAAGGCCGAGCTGCTGGACATCACGCCACCGGAGACCGCGAATTCAGGCCAGCCGGATGACACCACGGCGGTCTTGCTGGTCGCGGCTGACGGGCGGCTTTCCTTCCGGGACGAGATCCTTGACCGGACGGATGTGGTCGGGCGTCTCAAGACCTATTTCACCGAAAATCCGGACGGGCGCCTGAAGCTGAAGGCGGATGCCCAGAGCGATGCGGCGATGGTCATCGCCCTGATCGAGGAATTGCGCGCGGTCGGGCTCAAGGAGCTCGGTCTGCTGGCCACGGGGGCGTCATGAACGCGATTGTGGAACGGCGTGGCACCGGCCCCTCAATGATCGCCGGGTTCGCCGCCGCGCTTGCGCTGCATGGCCTGGCCGTTCTGTCCTTCGTGGCGTTCGAGCAGTCCGCGACCAGCAGTGTCGATACGGGTGAAGGCGGTCTTGTCGTGATCATGGGGGATGCCGGCGGGGTTACCGCGCAGACCCTGGCCGAAACCATTCAGGCCGCCGAGGCCAGCGGCGCGCCCGATGGCGAATCCGTGGAGGAGGTGGTTGAACAGACCGTTGCGCCCCCTCCGCCGGTGACGCCGGTCACGGAAGTCGTGGAAACCACCCCGGCCGAACCCGTCGAAATGGTCGAGGCCGAGCCTATCGAGCCCGAACCCGTGGAAACCACCGAGCCCGTGACGGAACCTGTCCCGCAGGAAACCGAAGTGGCTGAAGCTTCCGAGATTGTTCCGGTGGAAACCGTGACGGCGGCCGTTCAGCCTCCGCCCCTGCCGGTCACACGGCCGGAGCCGCCGAAACCGGTCGAGACGGTCAAGCAGCCGCGCCCGGTTGAACAGGTAAAGCCCGTCGAGACCGAAGTCACCGAGGCAAAGCCGGTGGAAGAGGCCCCGAAACAGCCGAAGGCCGACGCCGTGCTGGCGGACAAGGTGCTGGATGCGCAGAAAAAGAAAGGGAGCGGGACGTTTGATGTCGCTTCCTCGGCGCCCAATCGCGTGGCGGGCCCTGGTCAGACACAGGCCTCCTCTGGCGGCGGCGGTGCCGCCGCTGCGCGGAAATCCTATTTCGCATCGATCCAGAGCTGGCTTGAGCAGCACAAGAAATACCCGCGTGCGGCCCGGCTGCGGCGTTACGAAGGCACGGTCGCGTTCAGTTTCCAGATCAATCGCGCCGGCCAGGTCATGAAGCGTTCAATCGTGAAGAGTTCGGGCCGGAAGATCCTGGACGAGGCTCTTCTCGATCTCCTGAAACGGGCCGATCCGATGCCGCCGATGCCGCCCGAGATCAATGGCTCCACCTTCGATTTCACCACCTCCATCGAATATAATCTTCGGTAATGAGTGCCCGCGTCCTTTGATGGAGGCGGCATGTCATACGTTTTTACTAATGCGAATGATTTGCATTTGTATTTGCAGAAAGCATCGTTTATTACAGCAACATCATATCTGGCGGGCGAGACCCGCTTTGCGTTCGTGACATCGCGTTCGTGAAATTAGCATTGGAGGAGCCGAGTTGTTGGCGGGGACACCCTCGGACGAGCCGGACACAGCGACAGCGACCGGCGCTGGATCACATCATTCGGATGAAAAGAACCGCATTCTCGTCAGCGATCTGATGGGGGATGACCGGGAGGTATTCCTGCTTTTCAACGGGTCCGAATACAGACTGCGTGTGACGAACAACAACAAGTTGATCCTCACGAAATGACTGACCCGCCGGAGGGTATCTCCGGCTTAGACAGAAGTAGCCACCCAGCCCTTCGCTAGGCAGCTAATTGCAGCGACCTGACGAAGAGGCTTTGGAATGCGTTTAGCTATTGCTGCGGCGGCGACTATCGCCACCGCTGTGGTGTCGTCCGCTCATGCTGGCGAGGCCACTCAACTTGACCGTATCGTAATTTCAGCGGGTAAAGAGAAGGTGGCCATCGAAACGCCGCAATCCGTGTCCGTCGTGGACCAGGAAGATCTGGATGCAGCACAGCCGACCACAATCGGCGATGTGCTGACGGATCTGCCTGGCGTCAAGGCGATCGGATCGGAGCGCGTGCTCGGTGAAAGCTTCAATATCCGAGGCTTCGGCTCCCTCGGCTCATCCGACGAGAACCGGCTGATCGTCCGGGTCGACGGTGCGACCAAGTTCCACGAGCAGTACCGCGTCGGCTCGTTCTTCTCCGATCCGGAACTCTACAAGCGTGTGGAGGTCCTGCGCGGCCCGGCATCCTCAACGCTCTACGGTGCTGGCGCACTGGCCGGTGTCATCGACCTGACGACAAAGGATGCTGCTGATTTTCTGAAGGGCGAAGACAAGTTTGCCTTCCGCCAGAAGGTCGAGCTGCACAACAACCAGGACGGCCTGCTTTCCTCAAGTACGATTGCCGCGCGGCCGGTCGATGGCCTCGATCTGCTCGGTAATTTCAATTACCGCCAGGCGGATGAATATGAGGATGGTAACGGCACCCCGATCTCCGGCTCCGACTTCGAGGCACCGTCCGGGTTGCTGAAAGGCACCTATCAGTTCGGTGCGGCGAAGGAGCACAAGCTCCGGGCCTCCTATCAGCACTGGACGACGGAAGAGAATGACAGCGATTACTCCCAGACCGGGACGATCGACGCGTTCGGCACGGTCGACCGGACCGTTACCGACCAGACCGGCGTGCTGAGCTACAACTACACGCCGACGAGCAATCCGCTGATCGATCTGGAGCTGTTCACCTCCTACTCGAACACCGAAGTCGACCAGAGCGATTCCTCGAATGCCGCCACCAGCACGTCGTCGCTCTACGCGGACACCGAATATGCCTATGAAACCTGGCAGGCACGGGCCGAGAACACCGCCAGCTTCACCGGTGACAATTACGAGAATTATCTGATCACCGGTGTCAGTTATGCGTTCCAGACCCGGACCGCCGATCAGCCGACGTCCAGTACCAACCCATCCGGAAGCATTTCGTTCCATCCGGGCGGCGAAAGCGCGCAGTACGGCGCCTATGTCCAGAACGAGCTCGTTCTCTGGGACAAGCTGACCCTGAT
>NZ_CAXBDC010000148.1:0-8131 GCF_963974195.1 uncultured Nisaea sp. | reverse complement strand
CCGAGGCCGAGGAATCCGAGCGCCGCCAGGAAGAGTTCAAGACCCGGTCGCGGACCTTCATCGACTCGCTTGATATTGATGATGTGATTGCGCATCTGCTGGTCGCCGAAGGGTTCAGCACGGTCGACGAGATTGCCTATTCGCCGCTTGAGGATCTGGTCAGCATTGAAGGTTTCGACGAGGATATCGCCGAAGAGCTGCAGAACCGGGCGCTGGTCTTTGCCGAGGCGGAACGTAACCGCCTGCAGGACCAGACCAAGGAACTCGGCGTTGCCGAAGACCTGCTTGCTTTTGAAGGCCTGACGCTGGCGCAAGTCGTCGGTCTTGCCGAACAGGGCGTGAAGACGCTGGACGATCTGGCCGATCTGGCCGGTGACGAGCTTATCGAAATGCTGCCCGATGCCGGTTTTGACCAGGATGCCGCAAATGGCGTCATCATGGCGGCCCGGGCTCACTGGTTCGAGGATGAAGAGGGCGAAGAGCCCGACGCTGGCGCCGAAGACGCTGCTGGGGAGGCTCATGACGAGACCCCGGCAACATGAGCGCCCCGCATCAGCCGAGGGCGGTGATCTAGGTCGCAATCTGCGGCGCTGCATCGCCACCGGCGAAAGCGGTGAGGTAGAGCGGATGATCAGGTTCGTGGTTGGACCTGATGATGCGGTGGTTCCGGATCTGTCCGAAAAACTCCCCGGCCGTGGCCTCTGGGTGACGGCGAGCCGTGATGCGCTTGCCGAAGCCAGCAAGAAGCGGGCATTCTCGCGGGCAGCGAAGCAAAAAGTCGCGGTTCGCGACGACCTCGTCGAAGCAGTGGAAGCCATGCTTGTCGCTTCGACGCAGTCCATGATCGGTCTGGCGCGGCGCGCCGGTGCGGCGATTGCTGGTCACGCAAAGGTCGAAGATGCCTTGCGTCACAGAAAAGCCGTTCTACTTATTGAGGCATCGGACGGTGCCGTTGATGCCCGCGAGCGCATGAAGCGTCTCGGAGACGGCATTCCGGCTGAAGCTCTTCTGACGCGCTCCGAGCTTGGAGCGGCATTCGATCGGGAGCAGACCGTACACGCGGCCATCCTGGCTGCGGGCGACCATTCAAGGGGCCTGACGGCCCGATTGACACGAGAATTTGCAAGACTCTCAGGATTCCGGGGCGATATTTCGCGACTCGGGTTGGAAAACACTGGCTAGGGGTGTATTGAGGCCCCAGCCCGGTATTACGGAAAAGACGCGCGACCTAGAATGACAACAAATAACGAGACTGATCGCAAAAAACTGAGCCTGTCCGGTAAGGGTAAACTTTCCCTTGGAAAGTCCGCTGACACGGATCAGGTGAAACAGAGTTTTTCCCACGGGCGCTCCAAGACGGTTCAGGTCGAGCGCCGGCGCAAGCGCGTGGGTGGTCCTGGCGGTATCGGAGGTGATGCCGCGGGCTTGAGCGCGGAAGAGCGGGAACGCCGGACACGGGCGCTGAAAGAGGGCTTGCGCCAGCAGGAGGAAGCCGCGACGGCTGCCGCCGCTGCAGCGCCGCAGGCTCCAGCCGCCGAAGTTGTTGCCGAGGCCGCTCCCGAGCCGGCACCGGCCCCCGAGCCTCTTGACCGGCGCCAGGCCGAGCTTGAAGAAATGCGCAAGATCGCGGAGGCCGAAGGCCGCGTCCGTGATGAGGAAGCCGCACGGCTGGCCGAAGAGGCAGCTGCGCGTGAAGCCAAGGCAAAAGCCGAAGAGGCTGCCGCACGGCCTGCCGAAACCCGCAATGCTCCGCGTAATACGCCGGCAGCACGGGCGGCGGATCCGGCGCAGCCGGCACCAGCCGGTGATGACGATGCGGACGGCCGTCGGCCGAAGCGCCGTAGCGGCGGGGCTCCGGCCACGCCGGATCGTCGTCCGGCACCGACCCCGAACCGTCGCGGCGAACAACGTCGCCGGTCGGGCAAGCTGACAGTTTCCCAGGCGCTGGATGATCGTGGTGGCGAACGCTCCCGCAGTCTCGCGTCTGTACGCCGTGCCCGTGAACGCGAAAAGCAGCGGCTGCGGGAAGAAGGCGGCGATCAGGCAAAACAGATCCGTGACGTGATCATTCCGGACGCGATTACCGTTCAGGAACTCGCGAACCGGATGGCCGAACGTGCCGGCGACGTGATCAAGACGCTCATGAAAATGGGCATGATGGCGACCATCACGCAGTCCATCGACAGCGACACGGCCGAACTGGTCGTTGCCGAATTCGGGCACCGTTCCAAGCGCGTCTCTGAATCCGACGTCGAACGCCAGCTTCAGGGCAAGGACGATGCTCCGGAGGACATGCTGCCCCGTGCGCCGATCGTCACGGTCATGGGCCATGTCGATCACGGCAAGACCTCGCTGCTGGATGCGCTGCGGCGTTCCGATGTGGCCGGTGGCGAAGCCGGTGGTATCACCCAGCATATCGGCGCCTATCAGGTGACCGTGCCGTCCGGCGCGAAAATCACCTTCCTCGATACGCCGGGCCATGAGGCCTTCACCGAGATGCGGGCACGCGGTGCCAACGTCACGGACATCGTTGTCCTGGTGGTGGCCGCCGATGACGGCATCATGGCGCAGACGGTTGAAGCCATCCGGCATGCGAAAGCGGCCGGTTGCCCAATCATCGTCGCGGTCAACAAGTGCGATCTTCCGGACTCCGATCCGAGCCGGGTGCGTCAGGAACTGCTGCAGCACGAGATCGTGGTCGAGGAAATGGGCGGCGACGTTCTCGCCGTGGATGTTTCCGCGAAGACCAAGGTCGGCCTCGACAAGCTCGAGGAAGCCATTCTTCTGCAGGCTGAAGTCCTTGAGGTGAAAGCCAACCCGGATCGCCGTGCCGAAGGTGCCGTGATCGAAGCGAAGATGGAAAAGGGCCGCGGCAGCGTCGCGACCGTCCTTGTCACCAAGGGTACGCTCAACGTTGGAGATATCTTCGTTGCCGGTGCCGAATGGGGCCGGGTGCGGGCGCTTCTGGATGATCGCGGCCAGCGTACCGATAATGCCGGTCCGAGTATTCCGGTTGAGGTTCTGGGTCTGCAGGGAACACCGGTCGCGGGCGATGAGTTCGCGGTGGTCGAGACTGAAGGCCAGGCACGCGAGATCGCCGAATACCGGCAGCGTGTGCTGCGCGAGAAATCGGCGGTTGCCGGAGCGCGCGGCTCCGTTGAGCAGATGCTTTCGGCGATTGCAGCCGGTCAGGCCGAGGAATTGCCGGTGGTCATCAAGACCGACGTGCATGGCTCCCTCGAAGCGATCCGGTCCACGCTCGAGAATATCTCCAACGATCATGTTGCCGTGCGCATTCTGCATGGCGCCGTTGGCGGCATCAGCGAGTCCGATGTGGCTCTGGCGAAAGCCTCCAGCGCTCTGATCATCGGCTTCAATGTCCGGGCCAACCCGCAGGCGCGGGACATGGCGCAGCAGGAAGGTCTCGAGATCCGCTACTACTCGATCATTTACGAGCTGATCGACGATATCAAAGCGGCGCTCACCGGCATGCTGTCTCCGGATCTCAAGGAAGAGTTCCTTGGCAATGCGGAAATCCGCGAGGTCTTCAACATCACCAAGGTCGGCAAGGTCGGTGGCTGCATGGTTACCGAGGGCATGCTCCGGCGTGCCGCCAAGGTCCGCCTGCTGCGCGACAGCGTGGTGATTCACGAGGGCACGCTGAAGACGCTCAAGCGCTTCAAGGACGAGGTCAAGGAAGTCCGCGAGGGTTACGAGTGCGGTGCCGCTTTCGAGAACTACAACGATATCCAGGCCGGCGACCTGATCGAGTGTTTCGAGATCAAGGAAGTGGCACGGAGCCTGGAATCGGTCCAGCGGGCCAGCACCTCGTCTTGAGTGGCGGGGTTTGACTGTCACACTGTCTGACGGGAGCTAAAAATGGTTGGATCGCACCCTGAAAAAACGGGGCGGGGCGGACGAGCGCCGTCCCAGCGCCAATTGCGTATCGGCGAGGAAGTGCGTCACGTGCTGGCTGGCGTGTTTCAGCGCGGTGATTTGCACGACCCTGAACTCGAAGGCGCTTCGATCACGGTCAGCGAGGTCTCGGTAAGCCCGGACCTGCGCAATGCGAATGTGTTCGTCATGCCTTTGGGCGGCAGCAATGTGGAGGATGTGCTCAGCGGGCTGAAGCGCGCTGCGCCGTTCCTGCGGACCATGCTGGCCAAGCAGATGTCGCTGCGTACCGTGCCGCGTCTTCGTTTTATCATCGACAATGCGTTCGAGACGGCCAACCGGATCAACGAGGTGTTCCAGAACCCCGTGGTGCGCGCGGACCTCGAGAAAACAGACGAAGACGAGACGGAAGAGGGCGGTAATGGCGCGTAGGAAACGCGGCAACCCGGTCAATGGCTGGGTCATTCTGGATAAACCGTCCGGCGTGACCTCGACCCATGCGGTATCCGCCGTTCGGCGTATCTTTGACGCCCAGAAAGCCGGGCATGCCGGCACGCTTGACCCTCTGGCGACGGGAATTCTGCCGATCGCGCTTGGCGAGGCGACGAAAACCGTTCCCTACGTGATGGACGCCTCGAAGGAATATACCTTCGAAGTGACCTGGGGCGAGGAGCGGACGACGGACGACCTTGAGGGCACTGTATGCGGCAGCACCGACGCCCGCCCGGATATCGACGGGATCGAGGCTGTTTTGCCGCAGTTCCAGGGCATCGTCACACAGGTTCCGCCGATCTTTTCCGCCGTCAAGGTTCAGGGCCAGCGGGCCTACGATCTGGCGCGCAGGGAAGAGCCTGTGGAACTCTCGCCCCGTGAGGTGCGGATCGATTTCTTCGAGCTGGTCGAGGCCCGGGATTCGGACCATGCGCTGTTCCGTGTCGGCTCCGGCAAGGGTGCCTACATGCGCAGCCTTGCGCGGGATCTCGCGCGGGCCGCCGGGACACTCGGACATATTTCCATGCTGCGCCGGCACCGTGTCGGCCCATTTCTCGAAGCAGATGCGATTTCACTGGATTCCTTGAAAGCTTTGGACCATAGTCCCGCCGCTTTCGAGCACCTATTACCGGTAGAAACAGCGCTAGACGGCATCCCGGCGCTGACTTTGACCGGAGCAGAGGCAAATAAACTCAGATGCGGTCAGTCCGTCCCGGTCTTCCGGGCCATGGACCTTGATCGTTTCGGAGACCTCCGGGAAGGCGATGTTATGTACGCCGTCTCTGAGGGCAGTCCCGTTGCGATCGGACGGATCGACGGCGGCTGTATTTGTCCGATGCGCGTACTCAACCTTTGACCTAGGAGTATCCGATGTCGATTACGCAAGAGCGCAAGACTGCGCTGATCGAACAGTATGGCCGCAAAGAAGGCGATACCGGTTCCCCGGAAGTTCAGGTCTCGATCCTGACCGAACGGATTGTGAACCTCACCGAACACCTGAAGACCCACAAGAAAGACTTCCACTCCCGCCGTGGGCTTCTGATCATGGTTGGCCAGCGCCGCCGTCTGCTCGACTATCTGAAGAGCAAAAATGTCGAGCGCTATCAGGTCATCATCAAGGAATTGGGTCTGCGCCGCTAATCCGCGCAGCGCCGCCAAAAACAGTAACGCGTCCGCCCTGCGATTTCCGTGGGGCGGTTTGCGTTTCTGCAGAGCTTTCGGGATTGCCATATTGGGTTTGACGCCCTCGGCGATCCATGCGATTGAAAGCCCGCTCAATAGAGGAAAAAACCGAAGAACCGTACCGATGAGACACCGATGAATATGAGCCGTGTGTCACCTCGCTCGACCCTTTGTTCGGTAACCATGGGCCCCCTGACCAGTTCTCCCGCGCCCCGTGAGGCGATGCGTTTGAAGAACCGGACCGGATTGCTCCATTTCAGGCCAGACAGAGGACAGAACGAGGATCGGATCCGAGCGGTTCGGCTTTGAAGGAAAGCTGAATGTTTCAGATATACAAAAAAGAGATCGACTGGGGCGGGCGCAAGCTGACGCTCGAGACCGGTAAAGTCGCACGTCAGGCCGACGGCGCCGTCATGGCGACGATGGGCGAGACGACTGTTCTGTGTACCGCTGTCTATGCACGGCAGCCGAAGCCGGGGATCGACTTCTTCCCGCTGACCGTCAACTACCAGGAAAAAACCTTTGCCGCCGGCAAGATTCCGGGTGGCTTCTTCAAGCGTGAAGGTCGTCCGACGGAGAAAGAGGTGCTGACGTCGCGCCTCATCGACCGTCCGATCCGTCCGCTGTTCGTCAAAGGCTTCAAGAACGAAACGCAGGTCGTCTGCACCGTTCTGTCCCACGATCTCGAAAACGATCCGGACGTTGTCGCCATGATCGGCGCTTCCGCCGCTCTGACGATTTCCGGCGTGCCGTTCCTCGGCCCGATCGCGGCCTGCCGCGTTGGTTACAAGGATGGCGAATACATCCTGAACCCGCGCCAGAGCGATCTGCCGGACTCCGATCTGGACCTGGTGCTCGCCGGCACCCAGGAAGGCGTGCTGATGGTCGAGTCCATGGCTTCCGAGCTGTCCGAGGACATCATGCTCGGCGCCGTGACCTTCGGTCACAAGGCGTTCCAGCCGGTCATCGATGCGATTATCGATCTTGCTGAATCCTGTGCCAAAGAGCCGATGGATCTGCCGACCGAGAGCGAAGATGTCGGCCGTGTGCGCGATGCGCTGAAAGCGGCTATCTCGGGCGACATGACCGAGGCTTATGCCGAGCCGAACAAGACCCAGCGCCAGCAGAACGTTGCGGTTGTCCGTGAAAAGGGCATGGCCCTGTTCGAGGACGAAGCGGACAAGAACATCGCCAAGGGCCTGATGAAAGGCATCGAGGCCGATGTCGTTCGTGGCGCCATCCTGAAGACCGGCCAGCGGATCGACGGCCGCGACACCAAGACGGTGCGCCCGATCGTCTCCGAAGTCGGCATTCTGCCGCGCGCCCACGGCTCCGCCCTGTTCACCCGCGGTGAAACCCAGGCTCTGGCCGTCGCCACCCTCGGCACCGGTCAGGACGAGCAGATCATCGACGCGCTCGAAGGCGAATATCGCGAGCACTTCATGCTGCATTACAACTTCCCGCCCTACTCGGTCGGTGAAGCGGGCCGCATGGGTTCCCCGGGACGCCGTGAAATCGGCCATGGCAAGCTGGCCTGGCGCGCGGTGCGTCCGCTGCTTCCGGCCAAGGAAGTCTTCCCCTACACCATCCGTGTGGTCTCCGAGGTTACGGAATCGAACGGTTCCTCCTCGATGGCGACGGTTTGCGGCACCTCCCTCTCCCTGATGGATGCGGGCGTTCCGTTGTCCTCTCCGGTGGCCGGTATCGCCATGGGTCTGATCAAGGAAGGCGACGATTACGCTGTCCTGTCCGACATCCTCGGTGACGAAGATCATCTCGGCGACATGGACTTCAAGGTCGCTGGTACCGAGAACGGCATCACCTCGCTGCAGATGGACATCAAGATCACCTCGATCACCGAGGAGATCATGAAGATCGCTCTGGACCAGGCGAAAGACGGCCGGGTTCACATCCTGGGTGAAATGTCCAAGGCCCTGACCTCTTCCCGCGAAGGTGTCTCGGACAATGCGCCGCGGATCACCACGATCACGGTCCCGACCGACAAGATCCGCGAAATCATCGGCCCGGGCGGCAAGATGATCCGTGAAATCTGCGAGACCACGGGTGCGAAGATCGACATCGACGACGACGGCACCGTGAAGGTCGCGGCGGTTGATACCGCTTCCACCGAAGCGGCCCTGGAGCGGATCCGCTACATCGTCGCCGAGCCGGAAGTCGGCGTGATCTACACCGGCAAGGTCGTGAAGACCGTCGATTTCGGCGCCTTCGTGAACTTCCTCGGCGCCAAGGACGGCCTCGTTCACATCAGCGAGCTGAAGAACGAGCGGGTCGGCAAGACCACCGATGTGGTCAACAACGGTGATGAGGTGAAGGTCAAGGTCATCGGCTTCGATGATCGCGGCAAGGTCAAGCTGTCCATGAAAGTCGTGGATCAGGAGACCGGCCTCGAGATCACCGAAGAAGAAGCGTAAGCGACTTCGACCGATGAGCCTCCGGCTGTCCCGCTTTGTCGGACATCGCGGGATTGCCGCAGAGGCTCCTGAAAATACATTGACCGGCTTCCGCCTTGCGGCGGAGGCCGGTTTTTCGTGGGTGGAGTTCG
>NZ_CAXBDC010000147.1:0-8160 GCF_963974195.1 uncultured Nisaea sp. | reverse complement strand
AAAAACTTGGTATGTCTGCGGACTTGAAGCGTCAGCTGCCGCTTGTTGCCGTCGCGTTCCGTTCTCAGGAACGCGTTGCCTGGTTCGGTGGCTCCATCGCGATATACGACCTCCCTGTTTCGGGTTCCGTGTGTCCGGATGGGACGCTGAAACTGTGACTCCGAATCGGGGGAGGGTCAATGGATACGCCGGGTTTTTGCTCGCATAGGTCGGTGCTGAGCCTTGCGGGGAATGCATGCCGCTTTTATCCCGGTGCCGTTCGCATGGCCGCAGCGGGATGCACGGAAAGCGCCGACAGATCATTATGATCTTGATATCCCCGGCTTTCCTCCGGTGCAGGCCGGGTCTTTTCCTTTCCGGCAGGCGAGAGGGGCATGGCGCCGCGCCTTTATCCTCCTGATACTGAGGGAAAGCGACCGGGGCGGTTTGGCCGCTTCGGGACGCGACAGGGAGGATAATGATGGACCTTGGACTTGAAGGTAAACGTGTTCTGATCACCGGCGCGTCGAAGGGCATTGGCCTCGGCTGCGCCAAGGCGTTCGCGGCGGAAGGCTGTGCCGTGCATCTGGTTGCCCGGGATGGAGAGCGGCTGGAACAGGCGCGGGATGAGCTGGTCTCGGCCGGTGCGAGCTGCACCATTCATCCGGCGGATCTGTCCGCTCCGGGAGCAGTGGAGGCGCTCGGTGGCGCATTGCCGGTGCCGGATATCGTGGTGAACAATGCGGGCGCCATTCCGGGAGGCGACCTGCAGGCCATCGACGAGGCCACCTGGCGGGCGGCCTGGGATCTCAAGGTGTTCGGTTACATCAACATGACCCGCACTTTTTATGCCCTGATGAAAGAGAAGGGTGGTGGCGTGATCTTCAATGTCATCGGCCTCGCGGGCGTGAAGCTGGACCCGAAATATATCGCCGGCACGGCGGGCAATGCCTCGCTCAACGCCTTCACCAAGGCGATGGGCTCGAATGCGCTGGCGGATGGTATGCGGGTGCTGGGTGTCAATCCGGGGCTGGTCGCGACCGACCGTCTCGTCACTCTGCTGAAGACCAAGGCGGCGGACGAGAAGGGCGACGCGGACCGCTGGCAGGATTTCCTGGCCGGTCAGCCTCTCGGCCGGGCCGCCACGGTGCAGGAAATCGCCGATGTGGTGACATTCCTCTGCTCGCCGCGTGCGGGCTGGGCGACAGGGATCATGGTCGATCTCGACGGCGGGCAGACCTACCGCTGAGCGGCGTTCTTCTTCACAAACAAAAACGGCCTCCGAAGAGGCCGTTTTTTCGTTCAGGTTCGGAAGCGTCAGACGCCAGCGCGGTAGAGCCGGCTGGTGAACAGCGGGCTGTCCTTCATCTGATGCAGTCCCTTGGCCGCGGCCAGAACCGCCAGATCGGCAATCGGCTCGATCAGCACGACGGTCATGTAGGCGCCACCAAACATGGACACCTCGGAGAGGGTGCTCATGCTGAAGCCGTGACCGTAGAAAGCCCAGAAGGCAACCCAGACAACCACGCCACCCTGGAAAGCAGCGGACAGCGCCAGGGCCTGGCTGTATTTCACGTCCTTGTAGGCGACTGTTTTCGGGATGATACGGTCGGCCAGCGCGCTGATGGCCAGCAGCGGCACCAGCAATGTGGTGACGTTCATGCCGTATTGCGGAAGATCGAACGGCGCGAACAGCAGACCCTGTGCCAGCAGGCCGAGGGCAAGGCCGATGGCAGCCGGCGCGGCGCCGAACATCAGGAACAGGGTTGAGCCGAGGATGAAGTGCACTTCGGAGACGCCGACCGGATAATGCGGCAGGACCTCGAAGAAGAAGAAGACCAGCGCGGTGGTCAGAACCGTGCGCAGGGCGAGCGGGGCAATGCCGTGTTTGCGGGCTGTCGAATAAGCCACCTTGGCGGCGAATCCGAGGCAACCGGCAGCGGTGCCGTAGCTGAGCAGAAGTTTCGCGCCGTTCACGACGCCGGGTTCGATATGCATGTCTGCACTCCATTTCCCGCACCCACCGTGCGGATTTTGCCGGGCAAATGCCGGCCGGGTTTCGTTCGTGATACGGGCAGGTCTCCTGACTCGCGATCCTCGCTAGCTTCCGCCTTCCCGGCCGTCGGCCAGTGACGTCTTGGAAGCGCTCACGCTTACAGTTGCGGGGGCAGTCACGGCTCGGGCCCCTTTTGGGTCGTCCCTTCCGTGTTCCCTCTTAGTCCACAGGCTTTGCCTGCTATGGAACCAGTATCGCCTCCAAGGATCTAGAATCGCTGCCGGATGAGCAACCGCTTTTTCTGGTGTGGCGGGATCTTTGGAAAATACCGATGGTCTTGAGGGGGGATGTATGAGGCTGCGCGAGGGGCGTGCGGATCAAAGCTTCAGCTTGAAGCCTTCATGGCTCGCCGTGAAGCCGAGGCTCTCATAGAAGCGGATGGCGTCTGACCGGCTCTTGTCGCTGGTCAACTGGATGATCCGGCAGCCATGTTCCTTGCAGGTGGCGATGGCCCATTCCAGGAATTGCCGTCCGAGGCCGCCGCCGCGTGCGGTTGAGGAGATCCGCACGGATTCGATCTGGCCGCGCCAGAGGCCCTGATGGGAGAGGCCCGGAAGGAAGGTCAGTTGCAGGGTGCCGATCACATCTCCGTCTTTCTCCGCGACCGCGAGATACTGGTTTTTGTCCGCTGAAATCGCCCGGAAGGCATCCCGGTAGCAGTCCGCGGCGGGGACGCTGGTATCCTCGCGCTGCCGGCCAAGTTCATCGTCGGCGAGCATCGCGATGATGGCGGGAAGATCGGCCTCGGCGGCACGGCGGAAGATCAGGGACATGGCTTGGACCTGCTGGTATGCGGAGCTTTTTCTATAGCCTCCGGTCATGCCGGGCGCGAGACATAACCGTGGTTCGGCCTCTGATTCGGGAGCTGGCACGAGTGTCGTGCAATTGCCGCGACGGCAGACGCAGCGTAAACTGCGGCTGTAAATCCTTTCAGGACCGGTGCCATCAATGCCGGACCACGCTGCTGTATGGCGGCAAAACAGCGCTGCCGAACGGCGGCAAACAAAGCAAAAAATGGGAATGGGAAACAGTCATGAAGATGCGTGCGGCCGTATTGCGGCAGTCCGGTGCGACGGCGCCTTTTGAAAAATCGCGGCCGATTTCCGTCGAGGAAGTGGAACTGTCGAAGCCGGAAGCGGGCGAGATCCTTGTTCGGGTGATCGGCGCCGGGCTGTGCCATTCCGACCTTTCCGTGATCAACGGCAACCGGCCGCGTCCGGTGCCTCTGGTGCTTGGGCATGAAGGCGCGGGCGAGGTGGTCGAGGTTGGCCCCGGTATCCGTGACCTGAAAGCGGGTGATCCGGTGGTCTTCCAGTTCAGCGCCAATTGCGGCCGCTGCCGCCGGTGTCTTGAAGGCCGTCCGCAGATCTGTGAGGTCAACGCCGTGGCCCGGGCCAAGGGCGACCTGATGGGCGGCGGGCGCCGTCTGAAGTCCGCCTCGGGCGAATCCCTCGCGCACCATTCCGGCGTTTCCTGTTTCGCCGAATATGCGGTGATCGACCGGGGCAGTTGCGTGAAGGTGGATGACAGCATTCCGCTGGAGAAGGCGGCGATCTTCGGCTGCGCCGTGATGACCGGCGTCGGCGCGGTGCTGAACACCGCCCGTATCCGGCCGGGAGACAGCGTCGCGGTGATCGGTCTCGGCGGTGTCGGGCTGAACGGATTGCTCGGCGCCAAGGTGGCCGGAGCGGGGGCAATCATCGCCATCGACCTGAATGACGACCGTCTGGGGCTTGCCCGCCAGCTTGGTGCGACCCATACATTCAACGCCAAGGACCCGACCCTGGCCGAGCAGGTTCGGGACATAACCCGCGGCGGTGTGGATTTCGCGTTTGATTTCGCCGGGGCCATCCCGGCCATGGAGACCGGATACGGCATATTGCGTGCGGGCGGCGAGCTTGTGGTCGCGGGACTGGCGCCGGCCGACAGCACCTTTACCTTCACGCCGCCGGCAATGGTCTCCGACGAAAAGGCGATCCGGGGCAGCTATATGGGCGGTTGCGTGCCGGTCCGGGACATCCCGCGCTATATCGATCTCTATCAGCAGGGCCGGTTGCCGATCGATGCGCTGATCAGCCGCTCGGTCGGGTTCGACGAGATCAACGAGGGCTTTGACCGCCTTGCCGACGGCTCGGCGATCCGGCAGATCCTGATGCCGCACGCAGTCTGATACAGGGAATTTCTTCCGGTGCCTGGTCCGGTCTGAACCGGGATACAGGCACCGGAAGGGCAGGCAAAAGCGACGGCGCGGCAGTCCGCGTGATGACAGGCTTTTCCGCAATCGCGTATGATCCATGCCATGGTGACTTACCCGACCGCGCCGGAGATGGGCCGTGAGCCGTACCGATAACGAACGCCGTTCGCGCCGCCAGGCACGAATCCGTGCCAGGGCTTTTTCCGGCGGTGAGCGGCGCAGCGACCGTCTGCTCCGCGAAATGGTCGATTCCGCCGAGGAACAGGAAGCCGAAATCGGGCTCGGCATGGCTGCCCGGGTTTCACGAAAACTTGGCCCCAAGGGACGGTTTCTTGCGGCGGCTACGCTGATCGGAGCGATCATCACGGTCGCTTCCATCTATTTCGAGCGCAGAATGGTGGATTCTGCCGTTCGGGCGGATTGGCAGGATGCGGCGCTGGTCGCTCAGGGCCATGCGCTCTATCGGGAAAATTGCGCCTTTTGCCATGGCGATTCTCTTGAGGGTCAGGCTGGCTGGGACGGCAACTTTCCCTCCGGCAGCCGGCCGGCATTACCGTTGGACGGGAGCGCGCCGACCTGGCGGCTCAGCGACGATGATATCTTCGATGTGGTGAAATATGGCGGCCAGCCATTCTCTCCGCGCAGTTACAAAAACAATATGCCGAGCTTCGAAATTCAGCTCACCGATGCCGGTATCTGGGCGGTTGTCGCATTTATGAAGAGCCGCTGGCCGGAGGAGACGCGCAGGCGTCAGGACGAGACCGTGAACGGGCGGTCCGGCGACGGCGGATAGGGCTGGGCTTCGGGAAGTGTCCGGAGGCAGGTTTTCCTGGCGGACGGTCCCGAATCGTCAGGCGAGGCCGGCGGACTTCAACCGGCGTTCCAGTTCCTGCATGCGGGTTTTCTTGCTCTGCGACGCATCGCTGTCCGCGAGATAGCTTTCCAGGAAATCCGCTTTCTTCATGAAATCATGCGCGGACTTGCGCGCCGCTTTCAGGTTCGCGGCGCCGATCAGGCTGCCCTCGCCGATCAGATCGATCACGATGAGGGCTTTCTTCGCCGTGGATCCGGAGCGGGTTTCCAGCTTCTTGAAATAGTCGGCTTTTTCCAGCAGCTCTGCCTGAAGCTCTTCCAGTGTCCGGCAGATCCGATCCTCTATGCGCGGGGGCAGATTATTTGCCTTGGTGTCTTTGTGAACCTTGGCAAGGAATCCGAGCTTTTCTTCCAGCGGCCCGTCTTTCCCCGTTACGGAGCGGGCGAAATCCGGCTGGCTGATGATCGAGGTGACATATTTCGAAAGATAGTCGGCCCCTTTTTCACTGATCGCCTGCTTGCGCACCTGAAGCGCCAGGTGAACCTTCTGGCTGACATCAATACGCCCTCCGAGCAGCAGGTCGATGGTCTCGTCGCTCAGAAGGGAGGCCTCGCGTTTATGCAGGCCAATCTCGCATTCCTCCCCGCCAAGGAAGCCGTTGGGCGTCGACAGGCGCTTGTGCATGGCGCGGACACGCTCCAGCTCCGTGCGAAGGTCTCCGCGTGTCAGCCTGCCGCTTGAATTCAGTGCCAGTGTCAGCATGCGCAGCAGGACATCCCGGGTTTCCGGGATGTAGCCGGCCTTGGCGAGGGTGTAGAATTTCTTCGCGTTCGCCGGCTTGCTCGGGGCATGGGACGGCTCGATGTCCCCGTCGTACAGAGCAAGCAGCCGGTCTATTTCCTCGCCGGGGGTGGAAAGCTCGCCGAAAATATCCTTGCAGGCGTTGGGCGCGCGCAGGATCTCGGCGATAAAGGAATCGAAGTGTCCGAATGCCTCGAGACCGGCAATGTCATGGCCGAGCTCGTAGAGCATCTCGAATTTCTTGACCCAGTCGTTGACGCCCTCAAGCGTGGCCGTCAACGCTGCCCTTACCCGGAAAGCCTGCTCGTCAGGAGTTTCGCCACTCCGCAGTGCGATCACATCCGGGATCATGCTTTTCTCGAGTTTTTGCGGTGGCTCCTTCTCGAACTTCCCCAATGCGTCCTTGCGCAGCTGATCCGTGATCTCGTAGAGACGGCGAACCCGTTCACTGACCGGAGTTTGCGTACTTTTTACCTGTGCGATGGCTGCCTTCTGGACCGCCTGCATAAGGGTGGTCCCGGCATCACTGAAAGACCGCTGATGCTTGCTCGAATGCAGTAATTCCGTCGGGGTGATGCGAACCGACTGCAGATATTTGCCGGCGGCCCGGCCAATAGCATCGCGCGACTTCCTGGAATAGAAGTCGGAGACGTCTTCGCAAACGGCATCCTTGAAAGTCTGCGCTTCTGCTTTTTGCGGGTCCATCATTCAATCTGCATGCCGGAATGAAACAATAACTCAGTTAATTCCATTGATTTTATTACTGTTAATCGTGGAATTAGAACATGAATAGCGGCTGTGTTCTATAACGCGCAACAGGATATGCGTGTGACATAGAGCACGTGACGAATCGTGCTTGGTACGATTCGCCCTAATCCTGGTTTTGCCGGGCATACTCATACAGAGAGACGGCCGTTGCGGCTGACACATTCAGGGTCGCCACGGGGCCCGCTGTCGGCAGGCGGGCAAGCAGATCGCAATTCTCCCGGGTCAGACGTCTGAGGCCGCTCCCTTCCGCACCCATGACGATCGCTATCCGGCCCTTAAGATCGGCACCATCCAGCGTTCCCCGGGCGTCACCGTCGAGCCCGACGCACCAGAATCCGGCATCGCGCAGCTGTTCCATGGTCCGGCTCAGATTTGTGATGTGGACGAGATCGATCGCATCAAGCGCGCCCGAGGCGGATTTCGCCAGCACACCGGTTGTCGGCGCGGCATTGCGGTCCGGAGCGATCACCGCGCGGGCGCCAAAGGCGGAAGCCGAGCGTAGAATCGCTCCCACATTATGCGGATCCGTCACCTGGTCGAGCAGGACAAGCAGGCAGCGCTCGCCGACATCTTCAAGAATATCCTCAATCGCCACGTCCGGCAGCGGCAGGACTTCCGCCGCCACGCCCTGGTGAACTGCCTCGGGGCCGGTGAGGCTATCGAGGGCCTCTTTCTCGACGATCTTCGGCTCGGGGAGTTCGTTGCGCCGCGAGTCGGGCAATTCATCCAGGCGCTGGCTGAGTTCGGGCTCCGCTCTCTGGGTACAGAGCAGACCCGTGATGCGGCGTTTGTCATTTTGCAGAGCCATGGCAATCGCGTGCCAGCCCCACAATATGTCGCGGCCTCTGGGCTTGGCGCCAGGTTTCGAAGAGGGTTTGCCGCGGCGTCTGGCGGCGCTGGGCTTGCGGGGCGGAGGTTTGGCCATGGTAACTACCTGATGCCCGGATTGCTCCGGAATGTTGCGGGACGAAAACAAGGGGCAATCGATCAATTACCCATGTTCCCGCTTTTGCCATGTTTTTCACGTTGACAAACAGAGACTATTTCTCATATTTCGCACTCCCTTCCAACGCGGAAGCCTGTTTAGCCACTCCGGTGGCTCTCGGGGGACGGCTTTAGGGAACATGGTGGGGTGCCCGAGTGGCTAAAGGGGACGGGCTGTAAACCCGTTGGCTATGCCTACGTTGGTTCGAATCCAACCCCCACCACCATCCTGCTTCCAGTGCCGGTTTCCGGAAATGGGTGTAGGGCGAGAGTATAGAGGTTGGTCGGTGTTCGAGGCTATAGTCGCGGGCACCGCCGTGGTGTGCGATGTGCTGGGCGGGTGTAGCTCAATGGTAGAGCAGCAGCCTTCCAAGCTGAATACGTGGGTTCGATTCCCATCACCCGCTCCATCGCACGGGCGCCACGGTACTGGCCAAGCACGGGATCAATTCTGGTCATGAACGGTGTGATGCCGGCGTGACCGCCAAATCAAGCAGGACACGTGCGCGATGGCGAAGGAAAAGTTTGAGCGGAATAAGCCGCACTGCAACATCGGGACGATCG